>DASXKV010000001.1 GCA_036496605.1 Gemmatimonadaceae bacterium
ACAAGCTGTTTCAATAGCGGAAGACAGCCATGTCGATGATCAACTACGCGTCACGCGAGATCAACTGCAAGATCGTGTACTACGGTCCCGGGTTGGGGGGGAAGACGACGAACCTCGAGCACGTCTACGGCCAGGTCGAGCCGGACACTCGCGGCAAGCTCATCTCCCTCGCCACTGAGACCGAGCGCACCCTGTTCTTCGATTTCCTTCCGGTGGACCTCGGCACCATCCGTGGATTCAAGACCCGGTTCCACCTCTACACGGTGCCCGGCCAGGTCTACTACAACGCGAGCCGCAAGCTGATTCTGAAAGGCGTCGACGGCATCGTCTTCGTCGGCGACTCGCAGATGGAGCGGCTGGAGGCGAATCAGGAGGCCATGCAGAACCTGTACGACAACATGTCGGAGTACGGGTACGATCTGACGCGCATGCCCTTCGTGATTCAGTACAACAAGCGTGATTTGCCCAACGCCGCGCCAATTCGCGAGCTTCAGTCGGCGCTCAATCCTGGCTGGGAGGTTGGCGAGGCGTCGCGCATGCGCGTGACGCCGGATCCTTTCCACGCTGGCGAGCACCTCGTGGAACAGCTTGGAAGCGGGGAGTGGGTGGAGCATGCGCCGTACTTCGACGCCGTTGCCGTCACCGGCGAGGGCGTATTCGATACCTTGAAAGCGGTCAGCAAGTTGGTTCTCAAGTCGCTCGCCTGACGGCTGGCGATCGAAGATCGCCTGTTCGCTATCAGCGCAACGGACTAGAATTGAGGATGGGTCCGGAGCTTTGCCCTACACCAGTACGAAGCACACGTCGAGCTCCACGATAGCTTCGACCTGATAGCAGAAGCAGCCGCGAATGAATCTCCCGAACGGGTTGACTGTCGGTCGCATCGCGATCACGCCGCTGATTGCGTGGCTCCCTTTTTGGCCCGCAACTGCTCCACGGATGATCGCGTTCATCCTGTTCCTTGTCGCCGCCGTCTCGGACTATGCCGACGGCGTTCTCGCGCGCTCGCGAAAGCAGGAAACGACGCTCGGGAAGCTTCTCGATCCGCTCGCGGACAAGCTCCTCCTCATCGGCACGTTCGTGCCCATGTGGGCGCTGATGCAGAGCGCCAACAGTGGGATGCCGGCCTCCTCGTTCGCGACGAGCGATCTGTCTCCGCACACGCTGCCCTTCGTCACGCCGTGGGGTGACATGAGCTTGCCGTGGTGGATCGTCGTCATCGTCCTCGGGCGAGAATTGGCGATGACGATCTTTCGTCAGGCGGCCGCGCGACGAGGTGTCGTGATCGCGGCCATCGGGCCGGCAAAGGTCAAGACGATCTTTCAGCTCATCTGGCAAGGTGCCGCGTATTTCTGGTTCGTGGTCGCGACGATGGCATTGACGCGAGAGTGGCATGGCGCCGGTTGGCACGGCGTGGCGTTGTTCATCGGAACCGTCGGAACGATCGTGATGAGCGTTGCCGTACTGCTCACGCTCTACTCGCTGTGGCTATACGTGAGCCGCTACGGGCGCGTCTTCGTTCAGGCCCGCGCGCGTGGCTGATACGGCTCTGCCGTCGCGTTTCGGGACATGGACGTAGAGCTCATAACCATCGGCGACGAGCTCCTGCTCGGCTTCACGATCGACACGAACGCCGCGTACCTCGCGCGTGAGCTCGCGTCGATCGGTATCGGCATACGACGACGCGCTAGCGTCGGTGACGTGGCCGAGGACATCGCCGCCGCCGTCGGAGACGCGATCGAACGAACTGGCGCCGTCATAACGACTGGCGGACTCGGGCCTACGAGCGACGATCTCACCAAGCCCTCGATCGCCGCGCTCTTCGGACGCGGCATGTGTCTCGACGAGGAGCACGTTGTCTGGATGGAGAAACGCTGGCTACAGCGCTTCAACCGCAGCATGCCCGAGTCGAATCGGGCTCAAGCCATGCTCCCCGAGGGCGCGACGAAGCTCGTCAACAAGCACGGCTCCGCTCCCGGTATCTGGCTCGATGACGAGCGCGGACGATGGGTCGCGATGCTGCCAGGCGTGCCTCGCGAAATGAAGGGCATGCTCGCCGATACGCTTCTTCCCATTCTTCGGGAGCGAGCCGCGGCTGCAGGCGCCCCGTCGGTCGTTCGCTCGCTGACGCTGCGCACGACAGGAGTTGCAGAGTCGCTGCTCGCCGATCAGATCGATCCGATTCGGGAGCGGCTCGGCTCCGTCGCACTTGCATACTTGCCCGGCGCCGACGGCGTTGACCTGCGCCTTACGATTCGTGGCGTTCCATCTGACGGCGCCGACGAAACTCTGAGCAATGCCGCTGCGGTTCTGCGTTCGACGCTTGGCAAGTCCATCTACGCTCAAGACGACACAGAGCTCACTTCCATCGTGCTCGATCGCTGTCGACAGTTGGGGTACACGATTGCCGTCGCCGAGAGCTGCACAGGCGGACTGCTGGGTGCACGGTTGACGTCGATCGCTGGGTCGAGCGACGTCGTGCTCGGCGGCGTGATCGCGTACGCCAACGACGTGAAGGTTCGCATTCTTGAAGTCGATGAAAGCACGCTCGCTTCACACGGCGCGGTGAGCGAACCGGTAGCCCGACAGATGGCAGAGGGCGTGCGTCGCCGGCTCGAGGCGACCATCGGCATCTCCATCACCGGTGTCGCCGGCCCCAGCGGCGGAACGCCGGAGAAGCCCGTTGGCACAGTCTGGATTGCGGTCGCTTTGCCCGAGAATACGCGAGCGCTGCAGCTCCGACTCATCGGCGATCGTGAAGAGATCCGCCGTCGTGCGACTCAGAGCTCACTCGAGCTTGTACGACGAGCCTTGCTGGAGCGTGATTGAGGCGTGCATGGAGGTTGCACGCATCGCTTGCCCCGAGCAACTTTTCATATTGCAGCATGCTCGCGCTTGCTATCGATTGCCAGCGCGTTCCAGCGCCGAGAAGCGAGCTTGCTCGCGAGGACCCACTCACGATGAATCGTTCCGACAAGGATCCTGCGCGTCGCCCCAATGCTGAGCAGGGCGACGCGATGACTGACGAATTCGCATCGGTCGCTGGTGACGACGCTGGCGAGCCGGTTGCCGAAAGCACCGCACCCGACCCGCAAGGGGATACCAGCGTCGAGTCCGAGATGGAGCGCATACTCGCGGAGCAGCAGGATAAATACCTGCGACTCGCCGCGGAGTACGACAACTACCGCAAGCGGTCCGTGCGCGAGCGCCAGGAGGCGTCGCTGCGCGGGCAGGCGGAATTGCTCCGCGGGCTACTCGATGCGCTCGACGATCTTGCGCGATTTGCGCATGTCGATCCCGCGACCACGGACACGAAAACGGTCGTGGACGGCGTCGCAATGGTCGAGCGAAAGATGTTGAAGACGGTGACTGGTGTCGGGCTGGAGATCATCAATCCAGTCGATCAGACCTTCGACCCCGCGAGGATGGAAGCAGTTGCGACTGAGCCAGCGTTGGCGCCGGAAGACGATCACGTCGTCGCGAAAGTCTATCAGCAGGGCTATTTGTTCAACGGCCAGTTGTTGCGGCCAGCACGTGTCGTTGTGAAGCAGTGGAACGGCTGAGGACGTACTAGGCGCCATGGCGCAAAACAAAGACTTTTACGCGGTGCTCGGTGTCTCCGCCTCCGCGACGCAAGACGAGATCAAGAAGCAGTATCGAAAGCTTGCGGCGCGATATCATCCGGATAAGAACCTGAACGACGCGAAAGCAGCAGATCGATTCAAGGAGATCTCCGAGGCGTATCAGGTGCTCGGCGACGCCGACCGCCGCAAGCAGTACGACCAGATGCGGCAGCTGGGCGCATTCGGCGGCTTCGGTGGGCGATCAGGAGCTCGTCCGGGTGCTGGTACGGCCACGGGTGGTTTCCCTGGTGGCGGAAATTTCCATTTCGAAGATTTCGACATCGGCGGGTTAGGTGGGCTCGGAGACATCTTCAGCTCGATGTTCGGCAGTGGAAACACGGGTCGCACTCGTAGTCGCACTCCGGAGCGCGGTCAGGACATCGAGATGCAGCTCCAGGTTCCGTTCCGCGTCGCAGCGCTGGGCGGTAAAGTGCCCGTCGAGCTCGAGGTCAACGAAGAATGCCCGACCTGTCACGGCTCGGGTGCCGCGCCAGGCGCCAAGCTGCAGACGTGTCCGGAGTGCAACGGTCGCGGTACGATCTCCTTCGGCCAGGGCGGGTTCGCCGTGCAGCGTCCTTGTCCGATGTGCCTCGGTCGCGGACAGGTACCGACGGAGCGCTGCCCAACCTGCAACGGCGCCGGCGAAGTGCGCACGCGTAAGAAAGTTCTAATCACCGTGCCGCCGGGCACGGACGATGGATCGCGAATTCGCCTGAAGGGCCAGGGCGGTCGCGGGCAGCACAACGGTACGCCGGGCGATCTGCTCATCGCGTTTCAGGTGGAGCCTGATCGCTTCTTCCGCCGCGAGGGCCTCGACGTCATTGCGCCGGTACCGATCAACATCGCTCAGGCCACGCTGGGCTCGCGTATCAGTGTGCGGACCCTCGACGGAAAACGCGTGGCGATTCGCATTCCGCCTGGCACCGCGAACGGCAAGCGATTCCGCGTCCGCGGCCAGGGTATCGAGCGCGAGGGCGCCAAGGGCGACCTCATCGTGCAGGTAGACGTCCAGGTGCCGGAGAAGCTAACCGAAGACCAGGAGCGGGCGATGAAGGAGTTTGCGGAAGCTAGCGGGCTCAAATATTGACGTAATCCGAGGTCTCCCCGCCGTGCTCGCTGGTCGACATATTAGCCTTTCCATGGCTGACTCGACTCGACCATCCATCGTGCGTCACGCCAATGGTGCGCTGGATTTCACCGACTTTTCGGGCACGCTCTGGATGGTGTCGGAAATCGCTCGACTCGACTACTCCGAACGATTGATGGCGATGCTCCCGCATCCTGAGCGGCGTCAGGGGTGGCTGCTATTCGAGTCGGAGCACGGCGAGCGGCGGCGGCTCGCCCCGATTCCTGACGACTGGCGCGCCCTGACGAGCTCAGCGCTCGACCAATGCCTGCAACAGGCCGTGACCGCCACCGCCACCGAAGGCCGCCGTCGATCCGACGAGTCGTGTTAGGCGGCGAGAATCGGTAGCGGTGATCGCGAGTGCCGCGCGGCTTCGATAATGCCGCCGCCGAGAACACGCGCCTCGTCGTAGACCACCACCGACTGGCCCGGCGTGATTGCGGCGACGGGCTCGTCGAGCGCCAACTCGACTTCGTTTGTCGTTAGGCGAACGATCTCGGCGGCCGCAGCCGGGGCACGATGACGCACCTGTACCGAAACGCGCGCGCCGACGGCGGGCGTCTCACCGAGCCAATTCAGCTCGCGCGCGATGAGACCGCGGCCGAGCAACTCCTCGCGCGGTCCGATGACCACCGCCCGATCCTCGGCGCGGATAGCGACGACGTACATCGGCTCGCGGAAGCCGCCGGGCAGGCCGCGTCGCTGACCGATGGTGAAGCCCGCGAAGCCCTGATGTGTTCCAACGCGACGACCATCGGAGAGCACGACGGGCCCGGCCGAGAGTGACGGAGCGTCGGCGCCGAGATGCTTGCGGATGATCTTCGTGTGATCGCCGTCGGGCACGAAGCAGATGTCCTGGCTCTCCGTCTTCTCGGCCACCACCTCGAGCCCGAGGCCGTGAGCGACGGCGCGCGTCTCCGTCTTCGTGCGCGAACCGACGGGCAGGAGCATCCGCCTAACGACGTCGCGATGGATGCCCCACAGGAAGTACGACTGATCCTTTCGCGGATCGAGCCCGCGGTGCAGGGCGCCGTCGACGACGCGAGCGTAGTGTCCCGTCGCGATCCAGCGTGCATCGACGGCGTCTGCCTTGCGCAGCAAGTCGCGGAACTTCGTGAACGTGTTGCAGCGAACGCACGGAATCGGCGTGCGGCCGCGCGCGTACTCGTCGACGAAGTTACCGACGACGTCGCGGCCAAATGCGCTCTCGAGATTGAGCACGTAATGCGGGACGCCGAGCTGCTGACACACGCGCCGCGCATCGTTGATGGAATCCAGCGAGCAGCAGGGGCGATCGGGCCCATCGTCGCCATAGCAGAAGAGCTTCATCGTCGCGCCAACGACGTCGTAGCCCTGCTCGACGAGCAACGCCGCGGCGACGGACGAGTCGACGCCGCCGGACATCGCGACCAGCACCCGCTCCGGCATCGTCAGGCGCCGACGGGCTGCGGCCGTGCCGCCGGCGACTGACCGCGCGCCTTGCGGACCAGATTCGGGAAAACCTGCGCCACGCGCTCGATGCCCGCGTCGGTCGTTAGGCTTCCGAGGCTCATTCGAATCGCCGCGCTGGCGATGTCGGGGCGTACGCCGCACGCGGTCAACACGTGCGATGGCGTCACACTTCCACTCTGGCACGCCGATCCCGCCGAACATGCAATTCCCTGAAGATCGAGCGCAATCAAGAGCGACTCGCTATCGGTGCCGGGCACCGAAATGCTCGAGATGTGTGGCGCGCGCCGCGTCCCGCGTCCGTGGACGATCGCGTCCGGTACCTGCTCGGTGATTAACCGCTCGAGGTGATCGCGGAGCGTCG
The DNA here is from genome assembly GCA_036496605.1 of Gemmatimonadaceae bacterium. Lineage (NCBI taxonomy): Bacteria > Pseudomonadati > Gemmatimonadota > Gemmatimonadia > Gemmatimonadales > Gemmatimonadaceae > Gemmatimonadaceae bacterium. The sequence goes on from DASXKV010000001.1 coordinate 6,563, forward strand.
TGAGACGTCGACACTCCTCCTCGCGCTCGGCAAGCGTCAACTCCGCGGCTCGCGCCAGGCCGACCGCCATCGCGACATTCTCCGTCCCCGGACGTCGCCCGCGATCCTGCGTGCCGCCATGAAAGAGCGGCTCGATCGGCGTGCCGCGCCTAACGAACATCGCGCCGCACCCCTTGGGGGCGCCAATCTTGTGGCCGGAGATGGAGAGGAAATCGAATGGCATCGCGCCGGCATTGATCTCCACCTTTCCATACGCCTGAACTGCGTCGGTGTGAAAGAGCACGCCGCGCGCGTTAGCGGTCGCCGCCAGCTGGTCGATCGGCTGAATCGTCCCGATCTCGTTATTCACCCACATCACCGATGCGATCGCGACGTCGTCACCGACGAGCCGATCGAACGAGCTCGTGTCCACGACGCAGTCGCGCGTCATCTGGCAGAGTCGCTCCTCTGCGCCCTCGCGACCCGCCTGGTGCACGGCCGCGAGCACTGCCTTATGCTCGATCGGCGTGCTGACCACCGCGTTACGCCCTTCACTCCGTCGCGCGCGCCAGCCGCCAAGGACCGCGAGGTTGTCGGACTCGGTGCCGCCGGAGGTGAAGCAGATCTCGTCAGTGCGTGCTCCAAGACAGGCGGCGACGCGTTCTCGCGCCTCATCGAGCGCTACGCGGGCTTCGCGTCCCCAGCGATGGATGCTCGACGGGTTTCCGAAACGCGGACCGAAGAACGGCTCCATCGCCTCGCGCACCTCGGGCCGAACCGGCGTCGTCGCCGCGTGATCGAGATAGATAGGCTCAGGCATGGCAAGAATATAGCGCGTCGAACACTTCTTTTCAGCGCGTGTATCAGGGCTGTACTTTGGGACACAACCAAGGCGCGCATATGCCTATGCCCCGCATGCACCCGCTCGCCCTGCTGCTCGTGTTTCTCCTCTCCACCCGGCTACACGGACAGAAGACTCCCGATCGGCCACCGATCGATCTTTCTCCGCCCGCGCCCGAAGAGCAGCCAAGCAGGAGCGATCCGCTGTCGGGATCGATCTTCGCCGGTTGGGGCGTTCCGGTCGGCGCGTTTCACCGAAATGAAGATGGTGGCGGTGGCTTCGGCCTCCAGGGAGCCTACGCGCTCGATCGCGCGCGACATTTCGCACTACGTCTCGAGGGCGGCTTTCTCGCCTATGGCTATGTCAGCGGCGACGTGAATGTCCCCCAGTACGATGAATTCGGGATCTACGAGGGGAGTACGGACGTCTCCTACGCGGTGCGGCAGCACCAGATGTACTCACTCGACTTCGGTCCCGAAGTGACGGCGGGCCGTGGCACTGTTCGACCGTACGCCTTCGCCACCGCGGGGTTGTCGTATTTCCGGAGCACGATGAACGTCAGGCCACCGCAGTACGACGGCGACGGTGGTGACGATCGAACGATCTTCGGCGCGGAAAACTTCGCCTGGAGCACGGGCATCGGGCTCCGCATCGGTCCTCGGAACGCACGTTCCGGCGCGTTCGATATCGGCGTACGATTTCGTCGTAATGCACGCGCGCACTACGCGAATGACCGCTCGTTGAGCAGCCTATCGAACGGCGCAGCTGTCGTGTCGCCGTTCTACGGCTCGGCAAATGTGATCACGATCTATGCGGGAGCCTGGGTCGGGCCTCGCAGACGCGGATAGGGGAATAGGGGCTAGCGTGCGTTATGGGAATTCGGGGGATAGCGACCACGGGACGGAAGCCCTGCCCCCCGAAAGTTAGAAGTCGCCTCGAGGGAAGCCGCGTTCGTGTCGAGGAAAGCCGCCTTCGTCTCGAGGAAAGCCGCGTTCGTGTCGGGTGAAGCCGCGTTCGTGTTGGGAAATGCGACCTTCGCCTGCCGACTAGTCAGCGTGACTGCGAGCAATTACCTCGTTCGCCTCGGGAGTTGGAGCGTTCGCCTCGGGAGTTGGAGCGTTCGCCTTGGGAGTTGGAGCGTTCGCCTTGGGAGTTGGAACGTTCGCCTGTTTTGCCGGAGTCGAGGCGCAGGAGCACGACGTGGTAGCGCTTGCGCACCGCCTCGATGCGATCGAACCAGAGCGAGCGATCGACGGCGGTGAAGTCTCGGCATCCTGCGTCAGCAGCTGTCGCAACGAGCGGGACGCGGCCTGGAGGTCGTCGTAGCTGCCGACGGAGGAGGGGTCGCTCCAGAGTTCCGTGCGTCCGATAGTAGGCGCAGGGCAGGCTCGGACAGCTGTCGGGACGCGCATGGCGCGAATGAGGGGCGAATCCCACAAGACACAAAGCTCCATCGCTTCGTCGACTCCATCAAAAGAACGATGGAGTCGCAGGTAGCTGGATTCGATTCGACCGCCTTCGCGTGATTCGCGTCCAAGAAACCCTGGACTCTGCACGCGGCATAGCTTGGAGGAGCCGTCGGGGCAGTCTGGAGTGGGCCCCAGGAGCGAGCGGCTCCGCTATCAATAACTCGATTACGCTGACCCTAGCCCCTCTTGTAAAACTTCCCCCGTACCGCCCAGAGCTCGGGAAAGAACCGCTGATTGATCGTGTGCTGCAGATACCGGGCGCCGAGGGTACCTCCCGTGCCGCCGGTCGTTGGACCGATGATGCGCTCGACCAGTTGTACATGCTTGAATCGCCACTGCGCGAACTGCTGTTCGTATTCGAGCAACGCCTCGGCGAGGAAGAAGAGGAGGCTCGGCCCCGGACCGACGTACAGCTGCTCGAGCGTCGTCTTCTCCTTCGCGAGGAGCCGGCAGAAGAGATCCTGGAGGGTTGGTCGCGCCACGCAGCGTTGAACGAGCGGCGGGATCGGCCCATGCTCCTCGAGCGCGTGCATGAAATGAGCATCTCGTAAACCAGACGCTGCTTCGATCGCGCGGAACTGCACGCTTTGCGACCCACTCGACGCGCCAAGATACCCGCGAAACTGGGCGAAGTGCTGCGGCGGCAGCGTCTCGAGCGAGTCCAGCTGTGCCGACACGATGCGCATCAGCGCGTTGAGCCGGCCCATGTGCCACAGCGACCGGCCGGCGTCAAAACGTTCGAGCGCAACGGTCAGCTGGTCCAGATCGAAGAGGATCGCCTTGAACCAGAGCTCACTCGCTTGATGCACGACGATGAACAACAACTCATCGGGGTGCTCGGGCGTCGATCGCGGCCGCTGGAGCGCGAGCAGCTCGTCCAGTGCGAGATAGCTCCCGTAGTCGATGCCCTCATCGTCGCCTCGAGATGCCGGCGCCTTACGAGCGCGCGATCGTTTGGATGAGCTCAAAAGGTCGCGACCTCGAGTGCGACGATGTCGTCCACGAGCATCGTCTCGACGGCAAGGAACGGCTCACCAAACCGACGCCGGATCAGCGAGCCATAGTACGCGGCATAGTGTCGAACCATGTCGTACAGCGGCTCACCGTTGGGGTAGACCTCTCCCGCCTGCGTGACGCCGCCGAACTGCGAATCGTAGCAGCGCACCGCGTCCATCTTGCGATCGAAGTCCTCGCTGACGTCGACGACGAACGTCGGCTTCGGCGCATCCTGCCGAAAGGACAGCGTGTGTACGACTTTGTGCGGCCGATGCTTCGGCACATCGGGCGCCAGCTTGGCCAGGCCGGCAACAAAACAGGCATCGCGCACCAGCTGCGACGTCACGATGTGATCGGGATGTCGGCCGGTCGGCGCCGGCGCGATCACGACGCGCGCCCGGAATCGACGAATGACTCGGGCGAGTCGCTCGCGCGTCGGTGGATCATTGACGATTCCCGCATCGGGGAGATCGAGATTCTCGCGCGCCGCCAGTCCCATAATCTCGGCGGCACGACTCGCCTCGGCGGCGCGCATCGCCACCGAGCCGCGGGTTCCCATCTCACCTTGCGTGAGATCGATCACGGCTGTGCGGTAACCCTGGCGCGCCGCCTTGATGAGCGTTCCGCCACACGTCAGCTCGACATCGTCGCGATGCGCGGCGATGGCGAGCAGATCAACGTCGGTCACGGTCGTAGAGCGTAGTGCGTTGGGCGTTGAGTGTCGTCCCTTCCGCGGCGAAGCTTACCTTCCAGCCCCAATTGCCGCTACGCATCTCACATCGGTTATTCGTACCGCAACGCATCGATTGGATCGAGTCGCGCCGCGCGCCGCGCCGGGAGAAGACCGAACACGAGCCCGAGCGACACCGACACCAGCACGGCCACCGCGGTGAGATTCAACGGCGGAACCGCGTGGACGTGCATCAGAAGTGTGATCACGCGGCCGAGCCCGAGTCCGACGAGAATCCCAATCACGCCGCCGGCGCCAGTGAGGGTCGCTGCTTCGAAGAGGAACTGCAAGAGAATGTCGGCGCGCGTCGCACCGACCGCTTTGCGCACACCGATCTCGCGCGTTCGCTCCGTCACGCTGATCATCATCACCGCCATCACGCCGATCCCGCCGACCAGCAACGCGACTCCCGAGAGCGCGATCATCACGAGGAAGAAGACACCCGTCAGCTTGTTGAACACATCGAGTATCTGATCCTGCGTGATCATGTCGAAGGTGTTATGGTCCGCCGGACGGAGGCGCCGCATCTCGCGCAGCGCAATCGTCACCGCTTCCTGTGCATCGATGACCGTGACTCCGGGATTCGGCTTCACCGGTATGTACAGCGCGACGGTCTTGTCGATCGTGAACTGATGATCGAGCATCGCAAACGGCACGATTCCAGCGATCTCCTGACCTGGGGGTTTGAAGATGTTCGCCGCCGGTTGGTAGATACCGACGACACGCGCCGGACGACCGCCGAGCCTAACGAGTTTATCGAGTGGCGAGACCGCCCCGAAAACCTTTCGAGACACGTCGGCGTCGAGCACGACGACCGCGGCGCCGCTGGTGAGCTCGGCGTGGGTGAACCACCGGCCCGAGGCGAGATCGCCACCTTGAATCTCGGTGAAGCCGTCGTCCGCTCCCATGATGGCCTGCGGCTGCGTGCGCACCCCATTGTATTCGACGCGCTGGATCACCTGCGCCCAGATGCTCGCGTACGCGATCATCGGGAGGGTAGCGATGCGCTCGGCTTCATCTCGCGTCAGATCGGGGCGAACGCGAATCCACTTCGGGAGCCGGTCCGGATTGAGCGGGGTCTGCGAAAAGACTTTCATCACGTAGAACGTCGTCGGGCCCGCAATCTCGATCGTTTCCACGATCTGATCGCGAATCCCCTGGACGATCGACGCCATCGCCATGACGACCGAGACGCCGATCACCACTCCGAGTACCGTGAGCCCCGAACGAAGCTTGTTCGCGCGCAGCGAATCGAACGAGAGCGTGATCGTCTCGCGGAGATTGGCGAGGAATCTGATCCACGCGGCGCGCCGCACCACGGTACGTTCGCGAGGGGCTTTGGACGCCATCATTCCGCCCTCAGCGCGGTGACTGGATCGAGACGCGCCGCTCGAGTCGCCGGGTAGACCCCGAACAGAACGCCGACGCCGGCGCCTAACGACAATGCCATCACGACGGACCAGGTCGTGACGCGAGCCGGCAGCGGCGACACCGCGGCGATCGCCGTCGAGAACAGCCAGCCGCCGAGCGCACCCGTGGCACCGCCGAGCGTTGCCAGCATCACCGCCTCGGCGAGGAATTGCGCCTGGATGTCGCGTCGGGTCGCGCCCACCGACTTGCGCAGCCCGATCTCGTGGGTGCGCTCACGAACCGACATCAGCATGATGTTCATGATGACGATGCCGCCGACGAGAATGCCGATGCCGACGACCGCCGGAACGACGCTGAACAGCACGCTCGTCAGGCTCTTCCAGAAGCTGATCAGCGCGTCGGACGTCTCGATCGAGAAATTATCGCCATCGTTAGGTTTCAGGCGATGCGCAATACGCATCGCCTCCTGCGCTCGTGCCATGGCGTCTCCGACCATGGTCGCATCCGGCATCTTCACGGAGATCGTCGTCGTCTGGCGCCGGCCGTACATCGACTCGAACGTGGAGAACGGAAGCATCACGAAGCCGTCGAACGACTGGCCGAGGATCTTTCCTTTTCGCGCGACGACGCCAACGATCGTGAAGAGATCTCCGTGGATACGAATCTGACGGCCCACCGGATCGATCGTCTCGAACAGCTTCTCCGCGATCTCGGCGCCGACCACACAGACGTAGCGTCGCTCGCGCACGTCCACGTCGCTGAGCGGTTGACCCGACGAGAAACGGTAATCCTTCACGACCTGGTAGTCCGGCGTGATGCCGAAAACGAGCACATCGCCTAACGTGCGATCGCCCCAGACGATGTCCGATTGCGGCGTTGGATAACCCGACGTCAGACTGATCGCCGTCGCCTCGGGGAGCGCCTGTCGCACCCCCGCCGCGTCTTCGGGTGTGATCTTCGGGCGTCGGAGCACAACGCGCCAATCATCCTCGTTGAAGAGTCCGACGCGTGCCGGCATGCGTCGCACCTCGAAGGTGTTCGTGCCGACCACATTGTCGGCGATATTCTCTTTGACGTACGCGTTCATCCCCTGGATGATCGCGACGACGGCGACGAGAAAGGCCACGCTGACAATGATGCCGAGCAACGTGAAAAACGAGCGAAGTTTATTCGCCCGCAGCTGCCGGAACGCCGTCAGGAGAACATCGTCGAAGCGCACGTGGAAGCGACGAGTGGCCAGTACCGAGTACACGCGAAGAGCGGTAAGCAAGCTTACCGCTCTTTTTCGCGACATGCTACAACGTTCTTCTGGAGCAACGTGGCGGCGCCACTCGCCACTCGCACCACTCACTCGTACCGGAGTGCCTCGATCGGATCCAATCGCGCGGCGCGATAGGCGGGCATGATACCGCAAACCACGCCCGTCAGGGCGCTCATACCGAGTGCCGCGGCGATCGACGTCATCGGCGTGGACGCTGGTATCGCCGGCCATTTCGTGCGGACGACGACGGCGACGACAATACCGAGCACGAGCCCGACCGCGGCGCCCATCGCCGTGAGTGTCACGGCTTCGACGAGGAATTGCCAGAGAATCGTCCCGCGCGTTGCGCCGAGCGCCTTACGAATGCCGATTTCTCGCGTGCGCTCGGTGACCGAGATCATCATGATGGCGACCACCCCGACGCCGCCCACGAGAAGTCCGACCGCCGACAGGGAAATCCCGACAAGGAAGAACGTTCCGAACAGCTTGTTGTACGTCTCCAGCAGACGGTCCTGCGTAACGATGGCGAAGTTATTGGGCTCACTCGGACCCAGACTGCGCATCGCACGAAACTGTGCCGTGACTTCGTCTGTCGCTTCGTCGACGCTGACTCCGGCTCGCGGCTTCACGATCAGATTGTTGCCGCGCATCCAGAAGCTCAGATGACGCCGCGCGGTCTCCCAGGGAAGAATCGCTTTTGGCGAATCCCCGCCGCCCGCGGACGTCGGCGTGCCCATCGGACTTGCCATGTAGTGGTACAGACCGATCACTCGAAATGGGACGCCGTTGATCGTTAGGTCCTTGTCGATCGGATCGGAATCCCCGTAGAGCATCTCCGCCATCTTGTCGTTGATGACGACGACCGGGGCGGCATTCGCGTTCTCGGCGTACGTGAAACTTCGCCCCGGATAGATGTCGCCGCCGTCGACGTCCGTCCAATTCGGCGTGTACGCTTCCATGCCCGCGTTGAGCTCACGATCCTTGTACTTGAACGTGCCGCCGTTGGCGACGTGCGAGGTCACCGCCAGGATGCTCGGCAGCCGCTCGATCGCGTTTGCTTCGTCGATCGTGATCGGAGGGTTGCGTCGATCGGGACAGGTTTCGTCAGTACCATCACACGCTTGGAACGCGGCGATGTTCCGTCGATAGATGAAGAAGGACGTTGGGCCGGCCGCCTCGACGTCTCGCGCGAAGCTCTCATTGATACCGCGCACGACGGACGAGAGCGCGACGACAACGAAGACGCCGACCGCCACGCCCATGATCGTGAGCATCGCGCGGACTTTGTTGGATCGCATCGAGTCGATCGCGAGCGTAACGCCTTCGAACGCGAGCAGCAGTCGATTCAGAATGCGCATCTCATCACTCCTGTCGAAGCGCCTCGATCGGATCGAGCAGCGAGGCGCGCCGGGCGGGATAGACGCCCGAAACGATGCCGACGACGAGGCCCAGCATGGTGGCGGCGACGAGCGACCAGGGTGCGACGGCGGCGGGGAGGAACGGGAACTTCCAGGAGATTCCCTTGGCGATCGCGATACCCAGCGCAATGCCGATCAGCGCGCCGAGCGTGCTCAACGTCGCCGCCTCGACGAGAAACTGGCCCAGGATGTCGCGGCGCCGAGCGCCTAACGATTTGCGGATCCCGATCTCGCGCGTTCGCTCGGCGACGGCGACGAGCATGATGTTCATGATCACGAGTCCGCCGACGATCAGTCCGACGAAGGGCAGGGCGGTCCCCGCGACCGTCATCACCTTGCGCGTCTTCTCGAACGCCACGAGCGCCGTCTCCGACGTTTCCATGGCAAAGTCGTCGGGCTGGACGGGTCGCAGATGCCGGAAGCCACGGAGGAACTCGCGTACGTTCTCCATCGAGTCGTACATGAGGAGCTGCGACGCCGACTGCACCATCAATCCGTCGATGTCTCCACGAGGATTGGTGAGCCGATGCATCGGTGAGCTGAACGGCGCGATGACCATCTTGTCCATCGACATGCCGAACAGGGAGCCCTGATGCTCGATGACGCCGATGATCGAGTACGGCATGCTGCCGATTCGGAGCTCGCGGCCGATAGCGTTGAGGCCCGGGAAGAAGAACTTGGCCACTTCGTCGCCAATGACGACGACGGGAGCGCCGAGCTCGACTTCCTGTTGGGTGAACGCCCGTCCGCTGCTCAGATCGTACTTCTTTATCGTGAAGTAGTCGCCATCGACCGCGTGTGCTTCAACCTGACGCGGGCGCGCGTACGGCGACGTCGCCCAGAGATTCTCCTGGCTCTCGACGGCCCAACGCGTCCCGTTAGGCAGCACGGCGACGATCGCGCGCACATCCTTCTGGTAGAAGGGCGGTCGTTTCTGCCACTCGCGCCACTGCTCGCGCGTGGTGTTGTTGCCGAACCAGGGGAAGCGCCGCAGGGTGAACGTATTGGCCCCGAGGATGCGACCGATGAAGTCGTTCTCGACATATCGGCTCATGCCCTCGACGATCGAAACGACAGTGATGAGGAACATGACGCCGATCGTCACGCCCGCGAGCGTGAAGAAGCTCTTGAGCTTCTGCACGCGGATCTGTGCAAGCGCTAGGCGGACGGCTTCGAGGAGAGACATCAATGGTTGTCGGTGATTGGTCGTTGGTGATTGGTGCCCCTGTCTCAGCCGGCGAGCAGAGCTCGCCGGCCTTCTCCTCTCACCAACAACCAACAACCAATCACCTGGCACTCACTCATATCGAAGTGCTTCCACCGGATCCAAGCGCGATGCCCGGAAGGCGGGGAGCATGCCGAACAGCACGCCCGCGATTGCGCTCGATGCGAGCGCGGCGACGATGGCGATCGGAGGCGTGGACGCGTCGATCGGGGTCAGGCTGCGAATGACGAGCGTGAGGGTGCCGCCAATGATCAGTCCGACGATCGCTCCGACCGTTGTCAGCGTCGCCGCTTCGACGAGGAACTGCCAGAGAATCAGGCGGCGCGTCGCGCCTAACGCCTTGCGCACGCCGATCTCGCGCGTCCGCTCGGTCACCGAGATCATCATGATGGCGACCACGCCAACGCCGCCGACCAGCAACCCGATCGCCGAGAGCACCATCATCACGAGAAAGAACATTCCGACGATCTTGTTGTAGAGCGCGAGAATCTTCTCGGGTGTCGTGGTGAAGAAGTCGTTCGTCTGCCCAGGTCGGAGATGCCGGGCGGCGCGCAGCGTTGCGATGGTCTCGTCCATCGCGGCGTCCCGATCGACGCCGTCTCGGGGCTTCACCGAGAGCTCCAGCCACCAGAGGCTCACGTTCAACCGGCGCTGCGCGGTGGTGATGGGAACGATCAGCTTCCCCTTGTCGCCGCTGTCGAAGAGGTTCGGGATCGGGTTGTAGACGCCAATGACCGTGAACAGCTCGCCGTTGAGGCGAATCTCCTTCCCGACTGCTTCCTCGCCGTTGAACAAACGCTCAACGACCTTGTCGTTCACGAGGACGACGGGCGCGGCCGCGTCGTATTCGGACGAGGTGAAGTTCCGACCGCTGGTAATATCGCCACCCGCCATGTCGAACCAGTTGGTCGAGTAGCCGGTCACTCCTACTCCAGGCAGCTCGCGATCCGCGTACTTCGTGCTCGCCGACGTTTCGATCGACGCGCTCACGTCCTTCACCATCGGCAGTTGCTGAATCTCGTGGGCCTGGTCGAGCGTGAGCGGACGGAAGCGAATCCAGGGACAGGACTCGCCACCGCCGTCGCACGAGGTGAACTCGGCTGGCCAACGGGAGACGAAGAACGTCGTCGGCCCGGCAGCAGCGAGACTTCGCGAGACGCCCGAGTTGATGCCGTGCACCGCCGCCGACATCACCGTCACGACGAACACGCCGACCGCGATGCCGAGAATGGTGAGGCCGGCGCGTACCTTGTTCGTGCGAATTGCGTCGAAGGCGATGAAGATGCCTTCGGTGAGCTGGTACAACGTGTTCGTGATGGATCGCGTCATGAGTAGTTCCTCATTCGCTGCGCATCGCGAGAATCGGGTCGAGGCGCGACGCCCGGCTGGCCGGATACGCGCCGGCAACGACGCCAACGCCGCCGCCGACGGCGACGGCGAGTACGATCGACCATGGCGCGACGGCCGCCGGCAGCGGGGATACCTTTGCCACCACCTCCGCGAGCGTCACCCCGAGGCCGACGCCGATGAGTGCGCCCATTGAGCTCAACGTCGCCGATTCCACGAGGAACTGCGCGAGGATATCACGCCGGCGCGCACCTAGCGACTTGCGGATTCCAATCTCCCGCGTCCGCTCGGCGACGGCGACGAGCATGATGTTCATGATCACGATCGCGCCAACGACGAGCCCGATCGCCGGCAAGAAAATGCCCGCCATCACCATGAACTTGCGGATCGTCCGCCACTGGCTCAGCGCCGACTCCGAGCTCTCGAGCACGAAGTCGTCGCCTTCGGCGGGTCCGAGACGATGGCGCTTCCGCATCAACTCCCGCACGATCTCCTCGAGACCACCGAACGCCGCCGGATTCGGAGCCTGCACCACGACGCCGTAAAGATTGTTCCGCGCGCCGGTGATGCGTGACATCTCCGAATGGAATGGCGCGATGACCTGACGATCCAGCGCCAACCCGAATACCGTGCCCTGTTTCTCGAGAACGCCGATGACAGTGAACGGGAAGCGGTGAATGCGAATCTCGCGGCCGATCGGATCGAGACTTGGGAAATACCGCTCGGCAACCTCCTGACCGATGACGATCACCGGCGCACCAAGCGCATCCTCCTGCTCGTTGTACACGCGTCCTTTCGAGAGCGCGAGATCCTTGATCAGGAAGTACTCTGGCGTCGCTGCTTCAGCCATGACCTTGGGGCCGCCTTGCGCGAATGGCGAGCTCGCATCGGTACGCGTGACGTCGTGCATCGCCCACCGCGACCCGGGCGGTAATGCCTCTCGCACCGCGAGCGCGTCGTCGACCTGGATCTTCGGCCGCCGCTGCCACGCCTTCCACTCGTCCTCGGTGACGTCGTTCTGAATGTCCGGGAACCTGCGCAGGTTGAACGTATTCACGCCGAGGAACTTCCCGGCGAAATCCTCCTCCACGTAGCGATTCATCCCCTGCACGATCGAGACGACGGCGATCAGGAACATCACGCTGATCGTGACGCCGATGAGCGTGAAGAAGCTCTTGAGCTTCTGCACGCGCAGCGTACCCAGAGCGAGGCGAACGGCTTCGAAAAGAGGCATGGATGGCAGGGCGGCGAGTTGAGGGCGGTGGGTAGAAGGGCGGCGGTTCACCCTCTGCTCTCTGCCCTCCACCCTCTGCTCATAGTCCCACGCGCGCTGTGAACGCCTCGCGCCGATCATCGGACGACACGAGACCGTCGCGCAGCACGACGACGCGCCGAGCATGCGCAGCAATGTCCTGCTCGTGCGTTACCATGATCACCGTCTGACCATTGTTCGCGAGATACTCGAACACCTTCATGATCTCTTCCGACGTCTGCGAGTCGAGGTTTCCGGTCGGCTCGTCTGCCAGCAGGATCGACGGATTGTTCACGAGCGCGCGCGCGATGGCGACGCGCTGCCGCTGACCGCCGGAGAGCTCGTTCGGCTTGTGGTCCATGCGGTTCTCGAGCTGCACCTGCGCGAGCGCATGTTTCGCGCGGCGCTTTCGCTCGTCGGCGGCGACCCCCGCGTACACGAGCGGAAGCTCCACGTTATGCAGCGCCGTCGCGCGGGGGAGCAGATTGAACGTCTGGAAGACGAATCCAATCTCTTTGTTGCGGACGCGCGCCAGCTCGTCATCAGTCATGCGTGACACAAGCGTGCCGTTGAGCCAATACTCACCAGCCGTCGGCGTGTCGAGACAGCCGATGAGGTTCATCAGCGTCGACTTGCCCGAGCCGGAGGGGCCCATGATGGCGACGTACTCGTTACGGCCAATGGCGATGTCGACGCCACGCAATGCGCGCACGACTTCGCCGCCCATGTCGTAATCGCGCTTGATGCCGCGCGTCACGATCACCCATCGCTTCTCCGGCGCCTCCCCCGCTGCTTCGACGACGATCCGCCGTTCGGCGGTCGTCCCCATCGCTGGCTCGACGATCTCCTGGTTCACGCCTACGCTCCCGGCTTCTTGACGTCAGGCTTGGTTTCCTTCACGAGCGTCCCGTCCTTCAGCTCGCGAATTGCCTGATAGGTTCCGGCGACGATCTTCTCGTTTTCCTTCAGACCGCTCAGCACCTCGAAGTGCTTCTCGCCGGTGATCCCCCTCTTTACGGGCCGGAAAGTCACTTTGCTGTCGCTGCCGACGACGAACACACCCTCGACGTCCTTCTTGCCGACTTCCTTCTTCGGCTTCGGCTTGCCTAACCCGACCGCGGTATCGCCGGACTGCACGGTCTCGTTTTCACGTACCGTGAGCGCGATGATCGGGATGGACAGGACATTCTTCCGCGAATCCGTCACGATCTTCGCCGTCGCCGAGAAGTCCGGACGCGTTTCCGGCGGCACGTTGAGCAGCTGAATCGTGACCTCGTAGTCGACGGCCTGATCGCCCGTTGCCTGCGTCGCCGTCGCCGACTTGACCGAGCTGTTGGAGATCTTGGTCACGCGCCCGATGAACGTCGTATCAGGAAATGCATCGATCTGCACGAGGGCCGAATCGCCGATCTGGATTCGCGCGACGTCCGTCTCGTCGACCTTCACCTTCGTCTCGAGGACGGACATGTCGCTGATCGTGAGCAGCGTCGCCGCGTCCTTGTTCAGCGTTCCCATGATCGCGGTCTCGCCGCCCTCGACGTTGAGCCGAGTGACGCGGCCGGCCATCGGCGCGTAGATCGTCGTTTTACCAAGCGCACTGCGAACCTGCGCGAGCTCGGCGGTGTTCTGATCGATGAGGTGATTCTGCGACTCGAGAACGGCCTGATCGACGTCCACGGTCGTGCGAAGCTGTTCCAGTTGCTCGTCGGAGATCAGTTGGGCATTGGCCTTCTTGATCTCGAGCGAGCGCTCGTAGCTCTTCTGCGCCTGGAGCAAGTTCGCTCTTGCCTGGGCGGCCGACGCCTTCGCCGCCGAGAGTGCCGCTTCCGCGCGCTGCACGTTCGCCTGCGCTTCCTGCGGATCGATCTGCAGGAGGAACTCGCCCTTCGAGACCATCTCGCCTTCCTTCACCGCCAGCCTAACGATCTTGCCGGTGATGTCGGAGCTGAGGTCGACCTTCGTATGCGGTGTGACGTTGCCGCTCGCCGTCACCGAGGCGATGAGATCGCGCTTCTGGACCGGTTCGATGCGCACGCTCACTTCCTTCGCCCCGCTGCGCATCGCCGTCAGGGTGATGACGATGATGAGAGCGATCCCCACAACGCCTGCCACCGACAGCTTCGTTTTCTTACTCATGTATGAGCCTCTGTCGCTCAACGGAGGGGACGTCCGACCGCATCTTCCAGCACGGCGAACGCCCGGTGATAGGCATAAATCGCGTTGATCCGATCGGTCCGCGCCTGCACGTACGTGCCAACGGCCGTCGTCACATCCAGGAACGTCGTCGCGCCGACGCGATATCGCTCCTGCGCGTACGTCAACTCTTCAGCAGCCTTCTGCGCATTCACTTCCTGCATCTCTACCGTTCGCGCCGCGGTCACGAGATTCAGGTACCCCTGCGTCACGTCGGCCGTCATCTGCAGCTCGCGCGACCTCACATTCAGACGCGCGTTGTCACGATCGACCTGCGCCTGCTCCACACGCTGCTCGCGGTTGAAGTTGTCGAAGATCGGAATCGACAACGTCGCCGAAAAAGCGAGCGGTGCGCGCTGGAACTTGAAGGGAAACTGGCTGTTCTCGGACCGAATTTGCGCGGCCTGATCGGTCGTGAGCGCGAACCGACCATTGTTGCAGTTCAGGCTCGCCATGTTCAGCGCCGTCCGAATCGAGTCCTGCGAGAGGCAGCTGCTGAGGCCTCGCTGGTTCGAGAGCATTACTTGCTGCACCGGAAAATCAGAGTTCGTGTATTGGAACGACGTCCCGCTCCATCCGGTCGATAGGCTCAGCGTCGGCGTATAGTTGGACTGCGCCACGCGGACGTTCCAGCCGGCCGAGCGCTCTCGTTCACGCAGCGCGTGCACCGCGGGATTCACGCGACGCGCGAGATCGAGCACCGAGTCGAGTGAAAAGCTCGGCTTCGCGATCGTGAAAGTCGTCGTCAGCTGCACGCCGCCCGATGGCGGCTGCACGCCGATTTGCTGGAACAGCTTGACCTTTTCGACTTCGGCTGTGTTGTGGGCGGTGAGTGCCGCCACTTCGGCTTGCCCGAGCGTCACCTCCGCTCGTCGCACGGCGAGAATGTTGTCGGCGCCGACCGCCACACGCGCCTTTGCCAACTCGAGATTCGCCTGCTGAACCTGGACGAGCGTGTCTTGGAGCGCGCCATTCGCCTCGGCGCCGAGCGCCGTGATGTACTGCTCCGTCACGAGCGATCGCATCGTCTCTGACGTGCCGACGATGTCAGCGTCTGCGGCGATGCGACTCGCTTTTGCCGCGCGCGGTTGCACGAGGGTGCCGGCATTGATGCGATAGTTCAGCCCGAGGAAATACTGTGACTGAAGCTGATCGGATCCGACGGCCAGCGAGCCACCCTGAACGAAGATCTGGCCGCCCTGCTGGTAGCCGCTGTAGAACTGCGCGTTCGACGATGGCAGCAGTGCGCCGTAGGCAGCCCTTACCTGCGCGTCGGCGGTCTTCCGCTCGTTGGCAACGGTGAGGTAGAGCGGGTTGTTTTGTCGGGCCAGTGAAATGGCCTCGTCGAGAGTGAGTGAGGTCGGCGAGGCTGGGGAGGACTGCTTCAGAGAGCTGGGCACCTGTGCCGCAAGAGCAGCGGGCGAGAAGGCGCCGAGCAGCGCCGAGAGGGCGACCGGCTTCAGCAAACGCATTGTAGGTGGGTCCTATGGCTGGAAGTCTGCGGGCAGTACGGGGTGCGCATCCGGCCGGTTTCAAGGATCGACCGGTTCCGAAAGCGATGAAAGGCCAAGCCGGGGGAGCAGGCTTGGAACGTTAGGCGGAGCCCAGAAATCTAGCGGGGTGCCTCGTCTCGCAGGGCGACGATTCCGCTCTCGGCGATGGCGACCTTGAGCACGCGTCCGGCACCGTCGATCCAGAACTCCCGCCGGGGAAATCCTTGGGCGCTCAGTACGAAGTGCGTGGCAGGGATCGGGGTCCCGCCGATACTAACCGGGCTCGCGCCCCGATCCTCGAGATTGGCGACTGCCTGCAGCCCCGCTCGCGGCGAGAGAATAGTCAACGAGCCGGATCGTCGGCCGAGGGTGACGAAGTACAGCTGATGTATGACGTCCTCATCGAGAACGACGACTCCCCGGGGGACCACATACTCCCGGGTCGACTCTCCGTCACGTGTGCGGAGCATAGAGCTGAAACGGCCGGGTCTGGCTCGGGCTTGTAGGCGAACACCATTCGAACTGCCTTGGACGGAGACGTCGTACGTGAGCGGAGCTCCCGTCGAGTCGCAGGTCAGCGTCGGCACGATTCGGCGATCGCCGAGCGCAACTTGGGCCGTCGCACGGTACGATTCGCTGATACCCGAGCCCGACGCGTGGATGATTCGAAAGGATTCGCGACCAATCGGTGCGCCGTTGCGCGAGATCAGAAACGTCCCCTCGTCCAGAGTGTGGCTGAGGGCCTGAGCACCCGTCACGGACAGGGGGATCACAGCGCTAACCGCCAGCGCTGCTTGGACTATTGCCAGCGAGCCGAGTTTCATGCGGCTCATCCTACCCATGTGGCCGGTGTCGGTTCCCGATTGTCACGATTCGTCGAGGGGTGGGGCGAGGAACACGCGCTCTCGAATGCGCTCCCGAATCCGCTGATAGATCCGTTCTCCTTTCGCCGCCGTGGCGAGGCGTGGTCGCCCAATCGACCCTGGGCTTCCCTTTGGCACGCGCAACCAGCCGCGACGGTACCGTCGAAGCTCATCTCGCGACATCATATAATCCTGAGCGAGGTCGGCCGCTACCAGGTCCGGCGCCAAATACAGCAGGAGGGAGGTGTCTACCTCGTCGCCGTGCATGGGTTCGGATTGCCCCTCGAGCAGGTCGCTGAAATCCACCTCGAAGATATCGACGACGCGAACGCGAGCGTTCGACGTGACGACGGTCGAAAGCGCTTCGAGATGCGGATCGTGTTCGTGGGCCGTCAATAGTACAAATTCCTCAACCCCTGTGGCCTCCCAGGAGTCGATCAGATCGTTGAGCATCCGATGAAGCGTCTTGCGCCGCAGCGATGCATTGCCGGGGAAACCGCGTTCCGTGTCGACGTTCACACCGTATTCGAGCGTGGGCGCGCGAAGCACGCTGAACTCAGCCGACAAGTCGTCCGCGAGATGCTCGACGATGATCGTATCGCAGCCCAACGGCATGTGTGGACCATGCTGCTCGCACGTACCAATCGGAATGATCAATCGCGGATCCTGAGCGAGCGCGTGCGCAACCTGGTCGGGACGAAGCTCCTTCAGGCGCCAGGAGTTCAGCTCCGGACGCGCGTCAGGCGCGGGGAGTGGCTGAGTCATTCGCGATGAGCTGACGTTGAAAAGCGCATCTCCGACATCGTCTGGTTCACCGCGCCGACTTCTTACGCCCGGCGCCGCCTGGGCGACGGTCATCGCGGTCGCAGCACTCACCGCGAGTCGCTGGCTCGACGTGCCGACGGTACAGTACTTGGCAATCTGGACGCTCGCCACCATCGCGGCCGGGCTGATGGCCGCTCGGCTCCGCGGCGCGGAGAGGCGCTGGGCGATCGGCTGCGTCACACTGCTCGGCGTCGGCGTCATTGTCGCAGCACGCGCTCAGTATCAATTGGCGCGCATCACCACGCACTGGGGCGAGTGGCAGGAAGCGCGTGCGCGCGCTGGTCTCGAGGCGCTTGGTGCGGCGCTTGCCGACGCCGAGCGAGACCTCGCGCAGTGCGCGACGGCGGCGCTCACGCTGCCAGTCGACCGCGAGGAAGCATTCTCGCGATTGCAGACACTTGTGGAGGGTGAAGACGAACGCGGCGTTGTCGTCTTCGTTGGTGATAGCGCCTATGCCTGGGCCGGACGATTTCGGGCTGCGCCAGACACGTTGACCGCGCAAAGAGCCGTCTCGGCGTCCGACTTCTACCTCACGCTTTATGCTACGTCACGGCGCGGGAATGACCGCGCCATCGCGACGGTGCTGCTCTCGGCCGCGGCCCCAGCCGATCGACTTTCGCGTCCCCTCTCACAGCGTGTCGCGCACGCCTCCGCGCTGGACGATTTCACCTTTTCTTCGCCGGGAACGGTGGCTGGCCCGGGCCCGGTGCTGCATTTCAAGTACGACGGCAACGCGATTCTGGACGCGCGCGCCGCGCCGTTGCAATCGGGCGAGGTAATTCAGAAGCTGCACGAGTCGTTGCGCATCGACGTCGGACTGCTGCTCGGCGCGGCGCTCGCGTGCTTCATCATCGCGGCATGGAGAGAGACGCGCCGAGTCGGGCCCCGCCTCGTAACGTTAGGCATCTCGCTCGCCTGCGTTGCGCTCGTACCGCTCAACGAGTACTCGAACTTCACGCGCCTGTTCGACCCGACGGTCTACTTCACCTCTATTGCAGGGGCGTTGACCGCGAGTGCGGGCGCGCTTGCCTTAACGAGTGCCATCGTCCTACTCGCTCTTCTCACGCTCCTCCGTCGAGGCCGTCGACCAACACGCATCACTGCCGCAGCCATGGTCGTCATCGCCGCTGGCCTCGGACCGTTCCTTCTCCGTGACCTCTCCCGAGGCATTCGACCGCCGACCTATGGCGTGAGCTCGGCGCTCTGGCTCATCTGGGAGATTCCACTGTTCCTGGCGGCCGTTTCCGTCTTGCTCGCGGGAGCCGGCGCCGGCGGCGTACTTCTCGGTCGCTCTCGAGGGCTGCCCGCGTGGGCCGGCTCAGCAATCGCCGCCATTGCCGCGGTGATCGCGCCGATCGTGTGGCAAGCACCGGGGCAATGGCCGTGGTGGTACACGTTTCTCTGGATCGCCGCGATTGTGGCGCTCGCGTTAGGTCGTCAAACGCGATTCGTCGTATTGAATGCGGCGATCGTTGCGGCGCTTGGTGCATCGACGCTGGTGTGGGGACGCACCGCCCGCGGCCGCGTCGAGCTCGCCGAGCGCGATCTCGCCGGGTTGAGCGATCCCGATCCGCAGGGAGCCGCGCGCTCACTTCTCGACCGCTTCGCCGCGTCACTCGAAGGCGAACCCTTACCTGCCACGCGCGCCGGACTACTGCAGCACTATGTCGGTTCGGCGCTCGCTGCTGCTGACTATCCAACGGCGCTATTTGCCTGGTCCGACGCGGGCGTTCCGATCGCCTCGCTCAGCACGGCGCGGTTCAACGTTCCCCTCGATGCCGTTAGGCGCGCCGTCATCGAGGCAACCCGGGTGCGACATGCGGTCACGAGTAGCGTTTCAGCCGATCCGGCGACGGAGCTCGTACTTGCCGTTCCCGCAACGACCCAATCTGACAGCGGCTCGGCGACGGTCGTCGTGCTCGCGCCGCGCACGCGCCTGATCCACGCCGATCCGTTCAATTCCTTGTTCGGTCTCGAGGCGGAGCCGGAGGGAGTTCCGCCGTACACACTGCAGATTACGCAGCTCGATGCGTCGCGTTCTGCGCCGGCACAAGAAGGGCGAGTGATCTGGCGACGACGCGAGAGTGCGTTGCACGGCGACTGGTTGGCGCACACCGGCAGTGGCCTGGCGCGAGTGCACATCGAGGTAGAGCTGAGGAACACTGTTGCGCTCGTGGAGCGCGGTACACTGATCGTGCTCCTCGATCTTGGTATCGTTGGTCTGCTCTGGATTCTCAGCGTCGTCGCCGATGGCGGTTTTGTCCGATGGCTTCGCGCGCGGCGACGCACGTGGGCGCGCAGCTACCGGCTACGCCTAACGCTCGCATTGTTCGCCTTCTTCGTCATTCCCGCGATTGCGTTCGCGGTCTGGTCGTATCAGCAGCTCTCGGGCGAAGCCGTAGGGGCGCGCGACGTCCTCGTTCGCGAGACGCTGCGCGCCGTCTCGCCAAACGATACCGGCTCGACATGGCTCGCCGATGAAAGCGTGCGCCTCGACACGCCGCTCATGGCCTACTTCGGCGGTGAGTTGCGGGACGCGAGCGACCCGCTGTTGACGTCGCTCGCGCCGGTCGGACGCTTTCTCCGCGACGACGTCGAGCGTCTTCTCGTGCTCGGCGACGAAGAGTCTCTCAGTCGTGCCCTTTCGATTGGATCGGCGACCTCGCTTGTCGGCTTCCGATCGATCGATCGGCAGGGGCTCCCCGACCTTGTCGTCGCGGCCCCAGCGGGCCCTGAGGAGCTTACGCTCGGCCTGGGTCGCGATGACTTGAGCATCTTTGTACTCTTTGCAACCGCCGTCGGTGCCGTCGCGGCACTTTGGTTGAGCGGCATCGCCGCGCGCCAACTGGCGAGGCCGATCGGCAGCCTCCGAACCGCGGCACTCTCCCTCGCGGCCGGTGAGCGTCTTCCGCCGCTCGAGGCCGAGCCGACGGTCGAATTTCGGCCGGTGTTCGCCGCGTTCCGTCGGATGGCGGCCGATCTCAATGCCAGCCGCTCGGCGCTCGAGGAAGCTCAGCGGCGCATTGCCGCGATCCTCCGCAACGTTGCCAGCGGCGTCATCGCCGTCGATTCGACGGGGCATGTCCTTCTCGCGAATCCACGCGCCGACGTCATGCTCGACGCCTCGCTGCCACCGGGGACACAGCTTGCCGATGTCGCGCCTCCGAAGCTCAGCGACGCGGTCAAGCGCGTCTTCGCCGGCGCGCCAGAGGAGGTTGCGTTCGAGCTCCCGATGCGCGGCGGTGAACAGGAGCTCCGCGTGCGCCTAACGCCGCTCGCCGATGCCGTCGTCATCACGCTCGACGACGTCACCCAGGTTGCCCGCGCGCAACGCGTGCTGGCCTGGGGAGAGATGGCGCGGCAGGTGGCGCACGAGATCAAGAATCCGCTCACCCCGATCCGCCTGGGCGTGCAACATCTCCGGCGTGCGCGTGCCGACCGTCGGGTCGATTTCGATCGGGTGCTGGAGCAGAACGTCAATCGGATTCTGGCCGAGATCGATCGGCTCGACGAGATCGCCCGCGCGTTCAGCCGCTACGGGTCGGCGCCTAACGAGCGCGCTCCGGCCGAAGCGACGGACGTGGCGGCGGTGGTTCGCGACGTCGTGGCGCTCGAATCCATGGCGGAGGGCGGCGAAGGCCAGGACACGGTGCGCTGGCGGGTCGACGGTGCAGACGAATCCGTGACCGCCATGGCCACCGGCCAGGAGCTTCGTGAGGTGTTGCTCAACGTCTTCGAGAATGCGCGGCTCGCCGGAGCGCGTGAAGTGACGATCGCGGTGGGCCAGAACGGGATCGAGCCGGAGCACAGCGATGGGGAGTCGCGCGTCGAGATCTCGGTTCGCGACGACGGAAAGGGCATTCCCCCCGATGTGCTGCCGCGCATCTTCGAGCCGCACTTCTCGACGCGCACGAGCGGTAGCGGCCTCGGCCTCGCCATAAGCCGTCAGATCATCGATGCGTGGGGCGGCGCGATCTCGGTCGAGAGCGAGCCGGGGCATGGAACCACGGTTCGCATCGAGTTGAGAGTGGCCAGGGGCTAGGGCATAGAGCCTCGGTCCATCGTCAGGGGTCATTCGGCTCTCCCACGGCACTTAGAAGCCCCCTCTATCCCGTGAGCCCAAGATCAGCCTTTCCCGGTCCCGCCATCCGCACCGTTTTGATATTCACGAACTCGCGCAATCCAAACTTGCTCAACTCGCGACCATAGCCGCTGGCTTTCACCCCACCAAACGGAAAGCGCGGATCGGAGGCCACCATGCCGTTGATGAATACGCTTCCGGCCTGCAGCTCGAGAGCGAACTTACGCGCTTCGGCTCCCTCGGTCGTCCACGCGCTCGCGCCGAGTCCAAAACGGGTCGAGTTTGCGATGCGGATGGCATCGTCGATGTCTCGCGCGCGGATGAGCGCAGCCACGGGACCGAACACTTCCTCGCGATACGCGGGTGAGTCGGCGGGCACCTCGACAAGCACAGTCGGTTCGTAGTAGAAGCCGGTCCCCGATCTCGGCCGGCCACCCGTAAGCACTTTTGCACCGCGACGGACGCTCTCCTTCACCTGCTGATCGAGATCTTTCCGGATCTGATCGGTCGCCAGTGGCCCGACATCCGTTTTCTCATCCATCGGGTCGCCCACGACCAGCGCTTTAGTGTACTGTACGAACAGCTCGCAGAACTCTTCGTAGATCTGTTCGTGCAAGACAAACCGCTTCGCGGCGATGCACGACTGTCCGTTGTTGATCGTTCGTGCTTTCACCGCCGTTGTCGCCGCGCGCTCGATGTCGGCACTCGGCATGACGATGAAGGGATCGCTGCCTCCGAGCTCGAGCACGGTTTTCTTGATGCGTTGTCCAGCGCGCGCCGCGACCTCGCTGCCAGCGTGCTCGCTGCCCGTGAGGGTGGCGGCAACGATGCGCTCGTCGTCGAGCAGCGCTGGAATCGTCTCGGATCCGATGAGCAAAGTCTGAAAGACTCCATCGGGCGCACCTGCATCACGAAAGAGGGCCTCGAGGGCGAGTGCGCACTGCGGGACATTCGACGCGTGCTTCAGGAGCCCAACGTTGCCGGCGCAGAGCGCCGGCGCCGCGAAGCGAATTACCTGCCAGAATGGAAAATTCCATGGCATGATCGCGAGCACGACGCCGAGCGGCTGAAACGCGACGTATCCGGTTTCGCCTGTGATGTCGATCGGCTCGTCGGCGAGGAATGCTTCCGCGTGGTCCGCATAGTAGCGACAGCCGAGGCCACATTTCGCCGCCTCCTCGACGGCGGAACGCAACGTCTTGCCCATCTCGAGTGTCATCAAACGGCCGTATTGATCCTTGCGTTTCTCCAGGAGATCCCCGGCGCGTCGGACGATCCGCGCGCGCTCGGCCACGGGCGTTCGCGCCCACGTTAGGCGCGCCTGCGCCGCTCGCGCGAGCTTCGCATCGATGTCGTCGGCGGAAAGCGCGCTGAATTCGCGCAACTGCTCGCCGGTTGCCGGATTGATCGTCCGAATTGCCATCGCGTCACGCACCCTCGTCCGTCCACACGACCCCTGCCGTGTCACCGGCGATCAGCCGCCGCCACCACGGGGCGCGATGCTCGCGATCGAAGAACAATTGCACGCTGTCGCGCCAGGCACTCTGCATCGCGATCGCATCCGCAAATCGCTCGCCGGGATCGGGCGAGAGACCACGTCGCAGCCAATCGGCGACGTCGGACGGGTAGCGGCCGAGGTCGACGTCACCCTGAAGCTCGCGGGCGAGAATCATGCGACCGTCGCGCTCGCCGAACGGCGCCTCACCGCTCAGCGTGAACGCAACGATGGCCGCGAGCGAGAAACAGTCGACGGCGGCGTCCTGCTGTTCGCCGAGGAGTTGTTCGGGAGCCGCGAACGCCGGCGTGCCGCTCGTACCGGCGCGTTCTTCTCCCCCGGCTTGTGCGATGCCGAAATCGGCAATGCGCCATCGCCGATAACGGTCGATGAGAATGTTCTCGGGCTTCAGGTCGCGATGAACGATTCCAATCGCGTGCGCGGCAGCTAGGCCGCTCAGCATGAAGTCCACCTGCGGCGCAATCTCCGTGAGCGCGCGCGGTCCGGCGCGCGCGACGAGCTCGGCGACCGATCCGCCTTCGGCGAGCTCCATCGTGTACCATGACACATCGCCGCGGCTATCCCAATCGTAGATCGGGACGATTGCTGGGTGCGCGAGCTGAGCCGCCAGCTTCGCCTCCCGGCGGAAGCGGGAGACCGCCCGCTCGTCGCGCGAGACGTGTGGGTGAAGCAGCTTGAGCGCGACCTCGCGGCCGAGGCTCAGATCGCGAACGCGCCACACGGAACCGAACGATCCGGATCCGATGGCCGCGAGCACTTCATAGTCGTCGGCCAATGCCCAGCGCAGGCGCACCTCTTCCGATTCATGCTCCGTGACAGCCGGCTCATCCCCGGCAAGCATGACCATCGTCCGGCTGCCAACCACTCGATCCATCGCGCGCAACATCGAAGCAACGGAGGGAAAGCGCTCCTCCGGATCGTCGCTCAGCGCGCGATCGATCACCATGGCGACCGCCTGCGGCGTGTCCGGCCGCAGGAGGTGGATCGGCGGGATGCCCTTTGACGGAGGAGGCTCGCCCGTTAGGCACGCAAAGCACGTCGCGGCAAGTTGCCACTGGTCGCTCGCCGCGGTCGGCGCCCAGCGCGCATCACTCCACTCGTTAGGTACCGGCAGATGGCGGAAATCCGGCTGCACGCCCGCTGGAATCTCGGCGATCGGCACGGCCCACTCCCATCCCATGAGCCACAGCCTTGCCATCGGCGCCATCCAGACCACGTCGGGTGAGACGCTCCCGTGAACGCTACCCGAGTCGTGGAGGTAGCTCAGCGCCGACCCCATCTCGCGCATGATGCGCAGCGTCGTCGGCGTGTCGTCCGCACCGCCGCGCTTCAATCGCGAACCGAGCGTCTCGCCAGCGATCCAGCGTCGAAGGTAACCGGGCCCGCGGCGACTCTCTTTGAATGACGCCCAGTAGTGATATGTGGTCGGAATCGCCGGGTGGTTTCGATGCGCGAGGTGTCGCGCCTCACTCTCGAGCCAGGCAGCATGGCCCGGATCGGGAGCGCTGACGAGTGAGAGCGAGCGGCCAAGCGCGTCGATGATTTCCTGATAGTGACGCGTCTCGCTCATCAATCCTTCCGCGCCCCACGTCCAGCCAGGCGGCAACTCCCAGTCGCTGAGGTGCGGCGGCAGCTCGTGCGTGACGCGATAAACGTCGGTGGAGGATCCGTCTTTCATCGCCCCTACATGCGCGATTCGGACAACACCTTCTCGGCGTGGTGCGCGAACTCGGGCACGAGCGCAACGTCTGGCAGCACCTCCACGTCTACTTGTTGGACGCGATGCTTCACACCGTCATCACGCGACGCGCTCTGGAGCGATGGCACATGCAGCGTGACGCTGACTACGCGCCATAGCGTGCTGGGACGCCGCTTCTCGCCATCGGCGTCCACCGTGTCGAGCTGCACCACTTCGCCGCTCGCCGGAATCACCATGCTCTCGCAGTCCGCGAGCACCTGTTCGCGGTCATGGCGGAGGATGCGCAGGTTGATCATGTCGCGAACGGGTTGAGGAGGGGGAGGGGGAACCTGGACGTCGCCCGGGGGGGACGAAGGCGGGCGCTTCGGGAGACGTGGCATAGGCGGCTAAGCTTATCAATGGCGGAGACGCGGGACCAGTCGCTCGCTAGCGCTCCCGACGCTCCGCGGAGTCGCTCGCCCACTTGGCTCGCTCCGGCGACTCTCCCATGCTGAAACCATGCGCCGATGGCGGCGTACGGTTGCGCTGACAGTCCGTTGACCAGGAGTCGAAAAACGTGTTCACGATGATCAGTATTGCCCTCGCGCTCGCGGCCGCCGTTATCGGCTACGTACAGGCGCGCTCGTTCGTACAGAGCAAGTTACGGTTTGTCGACGCGGTCCAGCACTTCGCCGCACCGCTGCTTGCGGGGCTCGCGGCGATGCTCATCGCGACGCCGGTCGTCTGGCTGTTACCGCTGGTCGGCAAGGGCACCGCGATCCTTTTTGGACTCGGCGTCGGCGCGGGCGTGTCGTCGGGTGCTCGCGAGATCCGGAAGCAAATTGGAAGCGGCACCGCCTGAGCCGACACTCGGTCTAGCAGCTCGATCCTAATGGCTAGCACGTAGCCCGACCGCCAGCACTTCCACGCCCTAACGGCGTATACAGGAAGATGGCGTCGCCGCTCTGGGAGGATCTTCGCGCGTTAGTCGCGGAAAACGTGAGCGCGCTCGCCGTGACGGTAATCATATGGACTTTCGGTGAGATGGTCTTCTCACCGGTCGGGGCAGCATACATCGCCGACATCGCGCCGGTCGATCTGCGCGGCCGTTATCAAGCGGCGTGGGCATTCACCTTCAGCCTGGGTCTGATGCCTGCGCCGATCGGCGGGACACTCCTGTATAGCGTGGCCCCGAGCGTATTGTGGGTCATTTGCCTCGGCGTCTGCGTCGCCGCGGGCTCATGGCGGGCACCTGGCTACTGGAGCGAGGGACGGGACGGAGCATCGTCACGTCGACCGGTTCGATAATCGGCGACGAACCGGCAGCGCCAGGGGATTAGCGCCGTGTGCTGACTTCGTGTGGTCGATTCAGAGGATTTCCCGCGGAGGAAGGCAGTATTGCTATTTTTCTAGCATATGCTAGTTTCGTAGCAGCAGCCCCTCGGAAACCGCCTCAGTTCACTGGAGCGAAGCGATGGCGCACGACGACGGGATCCACCTCAGCCGGCGCGAGCGGCAGATCATGGATCATCTTTTTCGGGTCGGCCGCGCGACGTCTGCCGACGTTCTCGCGGGAATGCCCGATCCGCCCAGCTATTCTGCCGTCCGTGCGATGTTGCGGACGCTCGAGGACAAGGGTCACGTTAGGCACGAGGAGGAAGGGCGTGCCTACGTCTACCTCCCGACGACGCGCCGAGAGAGCGCCCGCCGTTCGGCGCTCACGCACCTGTTGCGCACCTTCTTTGACAATTCCGCGGAGCAGGCGATGGCCGCGTTGCTCGACCTCAAGGGAACGAAGATGAGTGAAGCCGAGCTTGATCGCATGGTGGAGCGGATCGAGGTAGCCAAGAGGGAGGGGCGGTAGCCATGGTCAACGTACTTCATGTTCTTACGTCGCCCGGCGCGACGGCGGTCAAACTTCTCCCTGTGCTCGCGGACGCGGCCATCAAAGGCATCGTCGTGTTCGGTGTCGCGGCCTGTGCCGTCGCACTCTGTCGCCGCCGCTCGGCAGCGACACGTCACGCGATCCTGGCGGGCGCCGTCGCGGCGCAGCTCACGCTGCCGATACTATCGGCGCTCCTGCCCGCCTGGCGCGTGCCGATCATCGAGCGGCTCGACCAACGCCTCGCGGCGCCCACGCCGGCAGCGTTCGCGATGGCGCCCGTCGACGTGCAGATCGATGCACCGGTCGCGATCGCTATTGCACCGGATGTGGGACGCGGAATGGGTATCGGCCGAGGCCATGGTCCGCGACACGCGAGCTACTCGTATGTCACGCCGCGTGCAATCCGTGTTACGCGAAGCGGCGAGCCCTTTCTCATCACGAGCGGTGATTTTGCCGTTAGGCAGGAGCCGCGGTTCTCGGTCATCGGCGCGCTCCGCTCCTTGCGCAATCACACGCCGGCGTGGTGGATCCGCGGCGCGGCCGTCCTGTGGCTGCTCGGCGCGCTTGCGATCTTCGGTCGCTTCATTGCTGGCACGGTCGCGGTGTCGCGGCTGGCGCGGCGAAGCGAGCGCGTCGAGGACGGACGCTGGCTTTCGCTCGCGCAGCGTATCGCCATTCGCCTCGGCGTGGCGCGGCCGATGACATTGCTGCGGAGCAGGCGTTTCGACGTCCCGGTGACGTGGGGAATCGTCTACCCCGTCGTGCTGCTCCCGGACGACGCCGATGCCTGGACCGACGAGCGCCGCCGCTACGTGCTGGTGCACGAGATGGCACACGTCAAGCGTGTCGACGCATTCACGCAGGTCATCGCTCAGCTCGCGGTCGCGATCTTCTGGTTCGATCCCTTCGTGTGGATCGCGGCGCACCGCATGCGCGTCGAGCGCGAGCACGCGTGTGATGATTATGTGCTCAACGAAGGAACGCCGGCATCGGCGTACGCGGCCGACCTGCTCGAGATGGTTCGTTCGTTGGGTATGCGCGGCCGCGCGGCGCAGCCGGCGTTCGCCGCGCTCGCCATGGCGCGTCCGGGAGAGCTCGAGACGCGCATGGAGGCGATTCTCGATCCGCGTCAGGATCGTCGTTCGCTTCGGAGCGCGCCCGCGTTAGGCCTCGCGCTCTGTTCACTGCTGCTGCTCGTTCCGTTGGCGGCATTCCGTCCATTCGGCGGTCGCCGGGCGCCGTCTTTCGGCCGCGTCGAATGGGCGCCATCTGCTGTCGCCGATGTCGATCTGCCGGAGATACCCGAGGTCCCAGAAGTCCCAGAGGTCTCGGAGGTGCCCGACATTGACAGGATTCAGGCTGAGGGAGCCGAGATCCAGGCGAAGTTAGCCGGTACGCAGGCGGCACTCGCAGCCGTCCAGGCGCGCATGACGGCCGCAGCGGCGGCCACGCAAGCATCGACCGCGGCCGTGCAGGCCGCGGTGGCGTCGGTGGCCGCCGAGGCACCCGTCGCGGCGTCCGCCGTCATTGCGTCGTCCTGGTCAGGAGCGAAAGCCTCGTGTAGCTCGGTCGCACTCAAGCGCTCCGGAAAGTCGACCTCCGTCAGCTCGTCGAGCGACGATGACGACAACAGCTTCCAATACATCAGCTCCAGCGCGGGCCGCTGCGTGCAAGTGGCCGTGTGGGGCCACGTCGAATTCTCATCGGACGAGCGTGAGATACAGCGCGTGAGTCGCGACGGGCGAATCTACATTCGCGAGCGGCGTCCCAACGTCGATCGCGAAGTCGAGGTTACTCCGGGAGACGACGCCGAGCCTCGTTATGCTTATCGGGTTGATGGTGAGAGCGCGGGCTTTGACGACGACGCACGGGCGTGGCTCGGCGATCTGCTGCCGCAGATCCTCCGCGAGAGTGGTCTCAACGCCCCCTCGCGCGTCGCGCGCATCCGACGCGGCGGCGGTGTGCCCGCGGTGCTCGCGGATATCTCGCGAACGGAGAGCACGAGCGCTAAACGCGCGGCGTATGATGCGCTTCTGCACGAAGGCAACCTTTCGGAGGACGATCTGGCGAAGATCGCTCGTCAGGCGGGCGATGACCTGTCATCGAGCGACGGCGAGCTCGCCGCCGTGCTGGGCGAAGTCGGAAAGATGGGTCGTGGCTCGTCGACGATGGCGGAGGCGTTCGGCAACGCCGTGGAACATATGAGCTCGGATGGCGAGAAACGCGAGCTGCTCCAGCAGTACGCGCTCAAGGGCGATCGCGAGATGCTCTGCATCGCGGCGCGGCAGGCGAAGTCGATCTCCAGCGACGGCGAGAAATCGGAATTCCTGAAGGCGACGGCGAACTCGTATCTGGCCAACGATGACGAGACGCTGCGCAAGCTGTTCTTCGACGTCGTCCAGACGATTTCCTCGGATGGGGAACGACACGAGGTGCTGAATGGCGCGCTTCCATTTGCGCAGCGCCCGGCCGTGCTCCTCGGCGTGCTGGAGTCGGCGAAAGACATCAGCTCCGACGGCGAAAAGAGCGAACTGCTCGTCACGATCCTTCGCAAGCGCCTCATCACGAACCAGGCGCTGAAGGATGTGTTCATGAAGATCACCCGCTCACTCTCCTCCGACGCGGAATATCGCCGCGTGATGGAGGCGGCTCTCACTTCTTGAGGCTGCCGTATGAAGCGACATCGCGCCGCCTGACCGCGGCGCGATGTTTGTTCAGGGGACGCTCGGCGCGCTTTGCTTACGCCGCGAGCGCCTCTCGCACCTTCCGAATCAGCGTCTCGAACGTGAAGGGCTTGTCGAGGAAGATCGAGCCCGGTTCCATGACGCTCTGCCGTAGCACCGCATCTTCGGTGTAGCCGGACATGAAGAGCACACGCGACGTGGGACTCACGATGCGCAGCCGCGACGCGAGCTCGCGACCACCCATTTCCGGCATCACGAGATCGGTGAGAACGAGGGCGATGGGCTCCTGGCGGCGCTCCATGACCCGCAGCGCCTCGACGCCGTTCGACGCCTCGACCACGGTGTATCCGTTGCGCTCGAGAATCCGCTTGGCGATGCGACGCACGTTCGGCTCGTCTTCGACAAGGAGAATTCTATCCGGACCGCCCGGGAGCTGCGGCATCACCTCGCGATCGACTTCGGCGGCGTTAGGCGTTCCAGAGACGGCCGGCAGGTAAACCTTGAACGTCGTGCCGCGCTCGATCTCGCTGTAAACCCACACGTAACCGCCGGACTGCTTCACGATGCCGTACACGGTCGAGAGGCCCAACCCAGTGCCCTGACCGACGGGCTTCGTCGTGAAGAAGGGCTCGAAGATGTGGGCCTGCGTTGACTTGTCCATTCCCTTGCCGGTATCGCTGACCGACAACAGCACGTACGGTCCGGGCGCGGCGTTCGCGTGCATAGGCCCGTAGCCTTCGCCGAGCATGACGTTGGAGGTCTGGAGCGAGATGCGGCCGCCGCGCGTCATCGAGTCGCGGGCATTCACGACGAGATTCACGATCACTTGCTCGAGCTGGCCGGCGTCCGCGTTCACGAGCGCCAGCTGTGGATCGAAGTGCGTCACGAGTTGGATGTCCTCGCGTAGCAGGCGCCGCAGCATCTTTTCGAGATTACCCGTGAGCGCATTCAGATCGAGCACATTTGGCTGCAGCACTTGCCGGCGGCTGAACGCCAGCAGCTGCCGTGTGAGGCTCGATGCGCGATTGGCGGCATTGAGTATTTCCTGAACGTCGGTCGCGTGCGGACTCTCGCGTGGAAGGTCGGCCATGACCATCGCGCCGTAGCTCGTGATGACGGTCAGAAGGTTGTTGAAGTCGTGGGCGATGCCACCGGCGAGCTGGCCGACTGCTTCCATTTTCTGCGCCTGCTGCAGCTGAGCCTCGAGGCCACGACGCTCGGTAGTCTCGGCCACGAACATTCCGACGCCGATCGGCGGTCCCTCGGCCACGACGACAGGGAAAAAGCTCGCCCGCAGCTGCCGATCGTTCCCGCCGTTGCGATCGGGGCCGCGCACCAGCTCGACGTCAACGATCGCCTTCCGCTCGTCGAGCACTCGATGGAGGAGCTGCTCGCGGTCTTCGCCAAGCTCGGGCTGGAATTCGCTCGCGGGCCGCCCCAGGTGCGCGGTGCATGTTTGTCCGTTGAGCTGCGCGAGCGCTTCATTGACGCGGAGATAGCGGAGCTCCCGGTCGAGAAGAGCGAAGCCAATTGGCGCGCTGGCGAGTACGACGTCCAGCAACGTGAGCGTATTCTCCCGTTCGCGCGCGGCCGCCTCCACCTTGTCCGCCATCGCATCGAACGAGGTCGCCAGGAGCCCGAGCTCATTCTGAGCCGTTACGCTCGTTCGTCGGGAGTAATCGCCTTCGGCGATGCCCTGCGCTGCGCGCGCGATGTCATCGAGCGGTCGCGTGATCGAGCGACTCATCGCCCATGCAGCGAGGGAGCCCAGAGCGATCATGAGAAGCGCGATGGCGAGCGCACCGTAAATGAATTGCCGCGCGGGCGCGATGGCGATGTGCCGCGGAATCTCGATGGTGACGAGCCAGGGTGTCGAGGCGACTGCACCCGTCGCGCCGAGCTGAATCGATTGGCCACGCCGATATTCACTCGGCTCGTCTCGCAGCGTGGCATTAGGCGGCGCCGCCACCTCGCCGGAGAGATCCGTCCAGAGGCTGCCGTCTGCATTGCCAAGGAGGAATGAGGCGCCAGAGCCGATGATGTCGCGAACGAACTGCAGCGACTGTCCGGTGCCGAGCCGTCGCGACTCGACGAAGTAGCCAACCGTTGCCGTTCCGGCCAGGACCGGCGCGACGACGTCGTAGACGACGAGGTGTTGCTGAATACGCAGAGGACCGACCCAGGCGCGAAGGTTCGTCCCGGTGAGCGAATCTGATGGAGCAAGCTCGGGCAAGCTCGATCGTCCCGCATCATTCGGCTGTACTGTGAAACGGAGGCCTTCTCTCGACCACAGGGAGCGGGAGAGGACCTGCGGCATTCGCGCGAGGTCCGCGCGCAGAAAACGATCGACGTTGGCCCGATTCTGGGGCGTCTCGCGCCGTA
Organism: Gemmatimonadaceae bacterium; assembly: GCA_036496605.1. NCBI lineage: Bacteria > Pseudomonadati > Gemmatimonadota > Gemmatimonadia > Gemmatimonadales > Gemmatimonadaceae > Gemmatimonadaceae bacterium. The sequence goes on from DASXKV010000001.1 coordinate 38,052, forward strand.
GGAAGGCCACGACGTTCGAATCCGCAGCGAAGGTTCGCGCACCGTGCCGGAGCGTGAGCACCGACTCGTGCAGCATCCCCCCTACCTGCTGCACGGCGTTGGCGACGCGCTGTCCAGTAGCAGTGAGCATGGCGCGCTCGACCTCGTCGTAGCCGAAGCCGGAGAGAATGGCGACGACGACGACCACGAGCGCGGAGATGAAGATGGGCAGCTTGCGACGAAGCGGCTGCTGCGAGAAGAAAGACGGCACGATACAGGTTCTTGAGCTGCCGAATCGCGGCGGTTACACGACTCCTAAACGACTACCGAGCCGGGGGTACAGTCACGACGTCGATGCGTGAAGGCAAAACGGTTCGGGCTGCAAAGAAATGATGACGTGCGTGCCGCGCGCCTTCGCTACGGTGCCTGCGTGCTGGCCACCATTCGCTCCGCCGGGGTCATTGGCATCGATGCTTACGACGTCTCCGTCGAGGTCGACTGCGCACGCGGTCTGCCGCAATTCGCGATCGTCGGGTTGCCGGCGGGGTCGGTGAAGGAGAGCCGAGAGCGGGTCTCCGCGGCCATCGTGAATTCCGGGTTTCTGCTCCCAGCGCGACGGACGACGGTGAACCTCGCGCCCGCGGACCGGCGGAAAGACGGCACGGGTTTCGACCTCCCGATCGCATTAGGAGTGCTCGTAGCAACGGGACAGCTCCTCCCCGAAAGCGTCGCCGGCATCGCCGCGATTGGCGAGCTGGCCCTCGATGGCGCAATCCGACCCGTGCGCGGTGTACTGCCGATTGCGCGGCGCGTTGCCCATGAGCGCAAGACCACGCTCGTGGTGCCGCGAGGGAACGTTCGAGAGGCGCAGCTCGTGAGCGACGCCCGCCTCGCCGCTCCACCAACGCTGGGCGAGCTGGTGCTGCAACTGCGCCACCGCCGCCTCGAGACGCCCGATCCGGTGCCTAACGAATCGGTGACTGTCGCCGACATACCCGACCTCTGCGAGGTCATCGGTCAGGAAGCGGCGAAGCGCGCGCTCGAAATCGCGGCCGCAGGCGATCATGGTCTCCTTCTCATCGGTCCGCCCGGAGCAGGGAAGACGATGCTGGCGCGCTGCATGCCGGGACTTCTCCCTGCGCTCAGCGGCAGCGAGGCACTGGAGGTGATTGCCGTGCACTCAGTCGCCGGACTCCTTCTGCCGGAGCGCGCGCCCTCCGTCGTACGGCCATTTCGCGCGCCGCACCACACGATCTCGACAGCGGGCCTGGTCGGCGGCAGCTCACCGCCGCGGCCCGGAGAAGTCTCGCTCGCCCACCTCGGCGTGCTCTTTCTCGACGAGATGCTGGAGTTTCCGCGACACACACTCGACGCGCTGCGGCAGCCTCTCGAGGATGGACATGTCGTGATCGCTCGGGCGGCGGGGAGTGTGCGCTATCCCGCGCGATTCACCTTGATTGGAGCGATGAACCCCTGTCCCTGCGGCCGCGCCGGCGACCCGTTGCACCGTTGCACCTGCGCCGCCGCCGACGTCGTTCGCTACCGCGCCCGACTCTCCGGACCGCTCATCGATCGCATCGATCTGAACGTGAACGTGAAAGCCGTTCCCGTTAGGCAGCTCGCTGCCCGCGACGAGCGCGAAGGGACGCTCGCGGCGCGAGCGCGCGTCGAACGAGCGCGCGCCCGTCAGCGGACGCGCTACGCGCCGCTGGGATGGCCGCAAGCCAACGGGCGAGCGCCTGGCCGCTGGCTCCAGAGCTCGACGCCAATAGAACCGGATGCAAGAGAGCTACTGGCAACGGCCGCCGAGCGGCTCGGACTATCGGCGCGCGCCTTTCACCGCGTGTTGCGCGTCGCGCGAACGATCGCGGACCTCGACGAGGACGATGTCACTCAGCCCGCGCACGTCGCCGAAGCGCTGCGCTTTCGCCCCGTGTCGTCGCGGGAGCTCGACGAGCCCTCCGCGCGATCGGCCTAGCGCGGGCGCTGCGTGGCGGCCCAGCTTCGGGGTGCCTCGTCGCATTTCGGCACTCGCAGCGGTTGGCCGGTGCTCGGGTCGGTCGGCGGAACACGGCGAGTTCGCGAGACGGTCGTCGGATCCTCTGCGGCCTGATACGCGAACATCGCGACGAGCGTCGCGTTTCGCTTCACCTCGTCGAAGTCGACCTTGTCGTAGGTGTCGCGGTTGGTGTGCCACGTGTAGTCGGTGTACGACCAATCCGAGGACGTGAGGAAGAACGCCGGCGCATCGCGGCAATCGAAGGCGTCACTGTCGGTGCTCTCGTTGTGCGCGACGCCTGGCAGCATGAGCGTGACGTTGCGAGTGAGATCCGCCGGCATGCGCGCCATCCACCGCGCGAGGAAAGACGCCCCGTCCACGAAGCCATTCGTCTGCACGGTGTCGATCTCACCCGTGCCATTATCCTGATTGAAGAGTGCCTGAAGTCCCTTCACGATGTCGGCGTGATCCGTGGCGAAGGCCGAGGAGCCGATATCACCCTCTTCCTCGCCGCTCCAGTGGCCGACGAGAATCGTGCGCCGTGGGCGTGGATACGCCGTCTTGAGAATGCGCATCGCCTCGAGCATGGTGATGGTGCCGGTGCCGTTGTCCGTTGCGCCGCTGCCCGCGTCCCATGAATCGAGGTGCGCCGACAGCATGACGTATTCGTTAGGCACCGTGCCCTCGATGCGCGCGATGGTGTTGAATACGGGGGATTCAGCGGAAGCAAGATGCGACTCGGCAACGGCATGCACGCGAGGATGCTGGCCATTCTCGGCGAGCCGCGCGAGGAGGCTGTAGTCCTCACAGGAGACGTCAAACGATGGAACGGTTTGCACCCGCGCCGACTGGATCTTGTCGACGCCCCAGCCACGCGACCACGAGTTCGTGAGAACGCCCGCGACGCCTGCGTGCTCGAGCATCGTCAGAATCGAGCGCGGATTCACGTGCGCCGCGGAGAAACGGGCCGCCCACGCGGCGCCGGCACTGTCCCGCAGCGCGCGAGCGTGGTGATACACGCCCGAATCTGCCCAGAAGTGAATATCCGAGTCCGGCCGACAGGTTGGTTGCGGCATCGACGCGAGCACCAGCTTCCCTCGCACGCCGGCAAGCCATCTGGTGAAGCCGCTGTCATTCTCAGCGGCGCGCGGGATGATCACCACATCCGACGTCACGCCGTTCGGTGGTGTCGCGGCGCTCCAGGCATGCATCGTCGCCTCGAGCACGCGCGTGCGCGGCGCCACGAGCGTGAGGCTGCTCGCACCGCGGGTCCAGTCGCGCCAGGTTCCGTACTGCTCGTTCTTCGCGTCGATTCCCCATGATTTGTATGTGCGCAGCAACCAGTCGTTCGCGGCGCGATTCGCGGGTGAGCCCGTGAGACGGGGACCGATGGAGTCCATCAACACCTGGGCGAGCCGGCTCGCCTGGGAGCGATGCATGCCTTCGTCGTAGATCCGCTGGACGACGGGATCACCAGTCGGGTTGTCCTGCGCCAGCACCGCGCGCGTAGGGAGAAACAGCGCGAGTGTAACAACAGTCGAGAATCGGAGGGGTTGTCGCATGCACCGACGTTACCCGGCGAAGATCACTTCTCGCCAGTGGCGCAGACCGATCGCGCGGGACTTCTGCATCGGAGCTACTTTCTTCGCCCCGAATGGTGCGAACCCATGACCTCCGAGTCAGAGGATTCCCGTAAGACGTCTCGCGTCGCTCTTCGTGCGGCGATCTTCATCGTACTGATGCCGGGCGCGATCGGAGGATGGATTCCGTATCTCATCGCTGGCGGCCATTCCCGAATTCCGGTGTGGACGGCGGACCGAGTGCTCGGCGTCGTGCTTTTCGTTGTCGGTTGGTCGATTCTTCTGTGGTGCACGTTCGAGTTCGTTCAACGCGGACGCGGAACGCCGTCGCCGAACAGCGCTCCGGTGGAGTTGGTGACGACCGGACTCTTTTGCTTCGTTCGGAACCCGATGTACGTCGGCGTCGTGACGGCCATCTCCGGCATCGCGCTCGCGAGGCATTCCTGGAGCGCCGGCGTCTACGGAGCGACGGTCGCCGTGGCCTTCCATCTGCGGGTCGTCCTGTACGAGGAGCCCCGCCTAACGCGCGAGTTCGGCGACGCATACCTGACCTACCGGGAACGCGTAAACCGGTGGATTCCCGGCCCTGGAAGTCGAAACCCCTCCTGAGGCCGGCCGAAGGTGCGACCCTGCCAGGATTTTCGCGCGCCACTACGTTTCGAGGATGCAGCCAGTAGAGCTAGGGTCAAACGACGCCGAGCTTCGTGACAAGGAGCAGCGTCTCATCGAGTGGCTCCGTGCGCGCGGATCCGTTCTCATCGGATTCAGCGGCGGTGTGGACTCGGCATATCTCGCATGCGTTGCGGTTGACGCACTCGGGAGCGAGCGGACGCTGGCCGTCATCGGACGAAGCGCTTCGTACCCGGCAGCACAGTGGGCGGCCGCGCGCGACGTGGCACGTCGATTTGGCGTCCCCATCCTCGAAGTCGACACCGACGAGCTGGCGGATCCACGCTACGCCGCGAATTCGACGAACCGATGCTACTTCTGCAAGAGCGAGCTCTGGTCACGGCTCGCGCCGATTGCGAGGGAGTACGCGCTCGCCTGCGTGATCGACGGCAGTAACGCCGACGATCTGGCCGACTACCGGCCGGGTTCGCGCGCCGCTGCGGAGTGGGCAGTCGCGTCGCCCCTTGCATCGTTAGGCTTCACGAAGAGCGACATTCGCGCGTTATCGCGACAACGAGGCATACCGACGTGGCGCCAACCGTCCGCGCCGTGTCTGTCGTCTCGCATCCCCTACGGTACGGCGGTGACTCGGGAGCGGCTCCGGCGTATCGAGTCGGCGGAGGCCGCGTTGCGGGCGCTCGGCATCGACGGCGACCTGCGGGTCCGGTTTCATGGTGAGCTGGCGCGAATCGAGCTCCCACCTAACGAGGTAGGTCATTGGCTCGTGCCGGAGGCGGCGGCGCGGATCCGCGACGCCGTTCTCGACGCGGGTTTCGCTCGCGTCACCGTCGACGTCCGTGGATTTCGGTCGGGATCGCTCAACGTTCTCGGTGGCATCGTTGCCGACGCGGAGCCTAACGATTCACGTGAAGCTCCGGCCGCGTGACGACGCGCTCGCACGAAGGACTCGAGAACGCGCTGCGTGAGCTTGGACTCCGCTGTCGCGTCGAAACATTCGACGGCCTCGCCGTTGCGATCCCTGAGATGGGTGAGCGAAGCTTCGAGCGCGACGACATCCGGCGGCGCGCCATCGAGCTTGCCCGGTCTCACGGATTCTCACATCTCGCCGTAGAGTTGCGCAACTCCGAGCACGCCGACCCGAATCGTGCGCCTTTTTCTGGCGATTAACTTCGCGCCCGAAGTCCGTCGAGCGATTGCCGAGGCGTCGGCGCCGCTTCGTGCCCTCGCGCCGGATCTCTCATGGATCAGGGAGCCGCAGCTCCATCTCACGGTCAAATTTCTCGGTGAACAGTCAGACGAACTGGCACCGCAGATCGCCGCGGCGTTGAATACGGTGGCCGCGCGTAATCGCGCCGTGGAGGTCGAAATCGGCGGAGTCGGCGCATTCCCGAACTTTCGACGTCCCCGCGTCGTATGGATCGGGGTGAGTCCGGAACCGAAGCTGGAGCTGCTTCACCATGACGTCGAGTCGGCGTGCGAGTCTCTCGGACTGCCGCTCGATGGCAAGCCTTTTCGTCCACATCTCACGCTGGCGCGGGTGAAGCCTCGGGCGGCGAATCGCGAAGCGATGCGCAATCTGGCGCGCGCGGCGAAGACCGTTTCGTTTGTAGAGGAAGTTGTCATCACGTCGATCGACCTCATGGAGAGTGAGCTAACGACGGTGGGCTCGCGCTATCGCCTGCTCTCGTCGTCGCCACTGAAATACTGATGCGAATGGGTTGCCTGTCGCGGTTGGGATGTCTCGCGCTCGTCGTTATCATCGCGCTGATCGCGTGGCTCACCAGCGATCGCTGGCTGCCCCGAATTACTGGCCACACGGCGACGTCCGCCGCATCAGGCCCGGTGTGGGAACCACTCACCGCACAAGGTGCCCAGCGAACGCGCCAGTTGTTGGCGCGACTGAGTCAGCCCACCGGTCCCGTGTTCGGGAATCTCTCCGGCGGCGATGTCGCGTCGTACGTCTACCAATCGCTATCCAAGCAGTTGCCACCATCGGCCGACAGCATCGAAGCGGCCGTCATCGGGGACCGGCTGTATATCCGGGCGTCGGTACAATTGCAGGATCTCGGTGGCACGTCCGTGCTTGGCCCACTCGCGGCGATGCTCGGCGACCGAGAGCGAATGCAGTTCGGCGGGACATTCCACGTGGTTCGGCCGCAGCTCGCCGAGTACGAGGTGAAAGACATCAGGATTCGTGATCTCAGCATTCCGACGACGATGATTCCGCGCGTGCTACGTCAGAGCGAACGCGGGTCCCGTCCAGAGGGACTCTCACCAGACGGGCTACCGATCGTGGTTCCGGCGTACCTGGGCGATGTACGGATCGCCAACGGCAGCGTGACGCTCTACAAGACGGTGCCGCAATGAGACACGGGTGCCTTCTCGCGTTGCGCGTCCTTTACCGCCGCCTAGCTTTCCGCGGCAGCATGGACTCGTCTATGGAAAGCCGCGTGTGCCAACAGCACGCCGTCGGCGTCGCGTCGAGGAGCGTCTCGTGAGGCGCATTCTCATCGTCGACGACGAGCAGGGTATTCGCGCGGCCCTCGGACAACTGCTGGAATTCGAGGGCTACGAAGTGCACGCCGTCGCGAATGCCGTCGACGGAATAAGCGAATACGCAAAGTGGAAACCACATCTCGTCTTCCTCGACGTGAAGATGGCGGGAATCGACGGGCTCGAGGCGTTGCGGCGCATCAAGGAGCACGACCCCGGCGCGATCATCGTCATGATCAGCGGCCATGCAACGATCCAGACGGCGGTCGAAGCGACGCAGCTCGGAGCGTACGACATACTCGAGAAACCGCTCGACACCGACCGCATTCTCGTCACGCTACGCAATTCGCTGCAGCATCTGGATCTCCACGAAGAGAATGCGCGTCTGCGCGAGACGATCGAATCGCGCTACGAGATCGTCGGTCGATCGTATGCGATTCGCGCCGTGATCGACAAGATCGAACGGGTTGCGAAATCGCCGGCGCGGGTGCTCATCTCGGGAGAGAATGGCACGGGCAAGGAACTTGTGGCGCGTGCGATCCATCGGCAGTCGCAGCGCGCCGACGGACCGTTCGTCGAGGTCAACTGCGCCGCGATTCCGAGCGAGCTGATCGAGAGCGAGCTGTTCGGTCATATGAAGGGTTCATTCACGGGTGCGGTGCAGGATCGCGCGGGCAAATTCGAGCAGGCCGATGGGGGCACGCTCTTTCTCGACGAAGTGGGCGACATGAGCCTGGCAGCACAGGCAAAGGTTCTGCGTGTTCTGCAGGATGGCGTCGTGACACGTATCGGCGGCTCCAAACCGACGCAGGTTGACGTGCGCGTGCTCGCGGCAACGAACAAGCGGCTCGAGGAAGAGATCGCGGACGGTCGGTTCCGTGAAGATCTGTTCTATCGGTTGAATGTCGTGCCGATCAATGTGCCTCCGCTCCGTGAGCGGAGGGAGGACATCCCATTGCTCGTCATTCATTTTCTCAACCAGCTGACCGAGCGTGAGGGGGTCGCGCCGCGCACGATCGCGACGGAGTCGATCGACCGGCTGCAGCAGCTCGATTGGCCGGGGAACGTCCGTGAACTGCGGAATACGATTGAGCGGTTGCTCATTCTGGCGAGCGGGCCGCGAATTACCGGCGACGACGTGGCGCGATTGGTCGGCCAGCGCGATCCGGAGCAGGCAGGTCTCGGATCGTTGCTGGAGTGCAAGACGTTCGAGGAGTTCAAGCACGCCGCGGAGCGTGCTTTCCTTCTTGCCAAGCTCCGCACCTTCGACTGGAATGTCTCGGAGACGGCCCGGGCCCTGGATATGCCGCGCTCCAACCTGTACAAGAAAATCGAGCGGTATCGCCTAACGCGAGAGACAGCGGCGTGACCGCGCTGAGAGGATTCTGACGATGGCCGAGCGCGACTGGGCGAAGGAGATGCAGAAGATCGATCGGCAGCTCGAATCGATCTCCGACGAAGCACTGTTCCCGACGAAGACGGGTTCGGCGAAAGGACCGAAAGCGGCCGCGACGAAGGCGGAGAATCTCGAGAAGCAGCGAACGACGAGCACGTTCGGCGTACTCTTGCGCCTGCTCCTCTCCGTCGCCTTGGGCGTCGGTATTTACTTCTGGCCGTATGATGCCCGATGCGGCTTCGGACTCTTCGGCTATCTTGCCGCTGTCGGCGTTGTCACCGCGAGCGGCATCTGGAGCGCGGTCTGGACCTGGCGTCATCGCTCCGCGCGCGGCCACATGTTGTCGTTGCTGCTCGTGCTCTGGGGCGCGACGCTTGGCGCGATGGAGATACTTCCGCGTATCGGCTACGCGAAAACCGACGCGCTGCACCCGGCGACCTGGACGTGTAAATGAGGGGCTAGGGGATAGACAATAGGGGCTAGGGGCTAGGGCCTAGAGAAAAGGCTAGGGCGAGAGAATACGGGCTAGGTTTCCCCTAGGCTCGAGCCCCTGACGCCTAGCTCCACTTGAGGGAACTCTAATTATCGACGCTTCATGACCGACTTCAAGAACTTCATCGGCGGTAAGTGGGTTGCCCCTTCGACGGGCGAATATTTCGAAAATGTGAATCCTGCCGATCGCGGGGACACGATCGGCCGCTTTCCGCTCTCGGGTGAACACGACGTTGTACGCGCGGTGCAGTCGGCCAAGTGCGGCTTCGACGTCTGGAAAAAAACGCCAGCGCCGGCGCGCGGTGACGTGCTCCGTCGCGTTGGCGACATCCTCACGCGTCGAAAGGACGAGATCGCGGATCTGATGACGCGCGAGATGGGGAAGCCGCTCGCCGAGACGCGGGGTGACGTGCAGGAAGGCATCGACACGGCGTATTACGCCGCGTCGGAGGGGCGGCGTCTCTTTGGTCACACGGTGCCGAGCGAGCTCCGAAACAAGTGGGCGATGAGCTACCGGCGTCCAATCGGAATCTGCGGTATCGTGACGCCGTTCAACTTTCCGATGGCGATCCCCACGTGGAAAATGTTCCCCGCTCTGTTGTGCGGCAACGCGTGCATCTTCAAACCCGCCGAAGACGTTCCGCACACCGGGGCCATACTCGTGGAAGTTTTCCTCGAGGCGGGACTTCCGCCGGAAGTCATTCAGCTCGTTCATGGCGTGGGCGAAACCGTTGGCGCCGCGATCGTGTCTCACCCGGAGATCCCCGTGATTTCGTTCACGGGTTCAACCGAGACGGGGCGCATCGTCGGCGAGGTCTGTGGTCGCATGCACAAGCGACTCTCGCTGGAGATGGGTGGGAAGAACGCCATGATCGTGCTCGACGACGCGGACGCCGATCTTGCACTCGAGGGCGTGCTTTGGGGCGCATTCGGAACGACCGGCCAGAGGTGCACCGCAACGAGTCGATTGATTCTTCAGCGCGGTATCCACGATCACTTCCTCGGGCAGCTCATCGATCGTACGCGTTCGCTCAAGCTTGGCGATGGACGGAAGAAAGGCACGGACGTTGGTCCACTAGTGAACGAAGGAGCACGCACGAAGGTCGAGCGGTACGTCGACATCGGGCAGGCCGACGGCGCGGATCTGCTCTGCGGGGGACGGCGGCCGCCGGGCAAGGAATTCGAGAAGGGTTTCTACTTCGAGCCGACGATCTTTGGCCGCGTCGAAGCAGGCACACGACTCGAGCAGGAAGAGATCTTCGGTCCTGTGCTCTCGGTCGTCCGCGTCGACTCAGCGGACGAGGCGTTCGCAATCAATAATGACGTGAAATACGGACTATCCTCGTCTCTCTATACGCGGGATGTTGGTCTCGCCTTTCGAGCATTGAATGAGCTCGACAACGGTATCACCTACGTGAACGCGCCGACGATTGGCGCCGAGGCACATCTGCCATTCGGCGGCGTAAAACAGACGGGTAACGGGCATCGTGAGGGCGGCTGGGCAGTCTACGAGTTCTACTCTGAGACGAAGGTCGGATACGTGGATTTCTCGGGATCGCTGCAACGCGCTCAGATCGACAACTATCTTGGGACGCCGGACTAACTTAGGTGGATGGCCTATTCTTGCGTCCGTTTACTCACCGTCGTTAATTCCTGCAGGGGACGGTCGTCTGTCTGATAGCCGGCGACGTCTCGCGTCTCACAGCGCCGAGGTCGCTCGGCCTCGTCGTGTGAGAATCAGGAGTTGTTCCGTCGTCGCATACGCATGAGCGAGCCTGCAGGATCCCTCCCGTCATTGACGCCCGCCCGGGCGATCACAGCCGAACAACGCGTCGGTGCCCTGCGCAGCGTGAATCGTGGCGCCGGACCGTTGTCGTTCCTGTGGGAGTGGGCGAAGATCCTGTTCGTCTCGGTGGTACTCTTCTTCTTCCTCCGCACATTCTTCGTCGAAGCGTTCAAGATCCCGAGCGGCAGCATGGAACGCACGCTCCTCGTCGGCGATTTTCTCCTCGTGAACAAACTGGCCTATGGAGCAGAAGTGCCATTCACGCACCGCCGATTGCCGAAATTGCGTGAGCCCCAGGATGGCGACGTGATCGTGTTCGAGTGGCCAGAGGACCCGACGAAGAATTTCGTGAAACGACTCGTTGGGCTACCGGACGACACACTCGAGATGCGCGACGGACAACTCATCCGAAATGGCCGCGGTCTCACCGAGCCGTACGTCCTGCACACACAGCCCGACATCGATCCCGCGCCGGAGGATTTCCGCTGGCAGCGCGATTATCTCGTGAAGACTGCGAACGCAACCGTCGGGTACCATCCGTCACGAAATAATTGGGGCCCGCTCGTCGTTCCGAAGGGAAATTACTTTGTCCTCGGTGACAATCGAGACAATTCCCTCGATAGTCGTTACTGGGGCTTCGTGGCCGATTCTTTAGTAAAGGGCCGGCCATTCGTGATTTACTACAGCTACGCTCCTGACAGTGTGGACTTCGCGTGGCTCACTCGCATTCGCTGGCAGCGCGTGGGTGAGCGAGTTCACTAGATAGATCGGTTCGTTCGTTACCCGGAACACCGTCGCAGCGTCTGCTGCCCGGACCCCTATTTTTGTTCCGCACCAAGGAGCAGCTGTCCTCATGGCCGCGACCGGCAACCACAAGAAATCCTCGTACGAGGAAGGCTCGCTCGACCAGTATCTGCGGGACATCAGCGCCTATCCGCTGATCTCGCGGGACGAGGAGGTCCGCCTGGCACAGCGCATTCGATTGGGCGATCAGGAGGCATTGGACAAGCTCGTCCGTTCGAATCTGCGCTTCGTCGTGTCGGTAGCGAAAAAGTATCAGAATCAGGGCGTCTCGCTTTCTGATTTGATCAACGAGGGGAACCTCGGTCTCATTCGCGCTGCGCACAAATTCGACGAGACGAAGGGGATCAAGTTCATCTCCTATGCGGTCTGGTGGATTCGTCAGGCAATTTTGCAGGCGTTGGCTGAGCAATCGCGCATCGTCCGGGTTCCGCTCAATCGTGCCGGCACGCTTCACCGGATCGGCAAACGCGCGAACGCACTCCTTCAAGAGCTCGGCCGCGAGCCCACGCACGAGGAAATCGCGGACGGCATGGACATCACGGAGGAGGAAGTCGCGAAGACGATGTCGATCTCGCAGACGCATCTTTCTCTCGATGCTCCGATGACGCCGGGCGAGGATAACAAGCTCCTCGACTATCTTCCGGACAATCTGAACCCCCCGCCTGACGAGCAGACCTTCGAGAAAGCGCTCACGGAGTCGATCGAGGAGGCGCTGTCGCACCTCAAGGAGCGCGAGTCGAAGATTCTCCGCTTGTACTTTGGCCTCGACGGAGAGGAGCCGATGACGCTCGAGCAGATTGGGTCGCTCCTCGGGATCACGCGCGAGCGCGTGAGGCAGATCAAGGAGAAGGCGTTGTCTCGGCTTCGACACGTGAGCCGCGCGCGAGCCCTGGAGAGCTATTTGGGCTGAGGGGCTCGGGCCTAGGGGCATTAGGGGCTAGAGGGTAGGGGCTAAATGAAAGGCGCGTAGGGTCGCGGAATGCCTCGCGACCCTTGTTTATTTCCCTAGCCCTAACCCCTAGCCCCAGGCCTTAGCCCCTCGTTCCATGGCTCAAACCAGTTCCTTCGACGTCACCACGGGTGTCGACCTCCAGGAGGTCGACAATGCCGTGAACCAGGCGCAGAAAGAGATCGGGCAACGCTACGACTTCAAAGGCTCGAAGGCGTCAATCGAATTCAAGCGCGCCGAGTCGATGCTCGTGCTCATCGCGGATGATGATTTCAAGATGCGCGCGCTCTTCGATGTGCTGCAGACGAAGCTGATCAAGCGCCAGGTGCCCGTGAAGAATCTCGATATCGGCGAGACGAAACCGGCAGGGGGCGACACGGTCCGGAAGGAGATCAAGCTCAAAACGGCGCTCGACTCCGAGACCGCGAAGAAGGTCGCAGCGGCAATCAAGGACGCGAAGCTCAAGAAGGTACAGGCTGCGATCCAGGGCGAGCAGGTGCGCATCTCGTCACCCTCGAGGGACGATCTCCAGGGCGCGATTCAACTCCTCAGGAGTCAGGATTTCGGAGTCGAGTTGAAGTTCGGAAACTATCGGTAGCTAGTGGTTGGTTATTGGTTCTTCGTGCTAGGCGCGAGTGCGCACGCTTGCTAGATCTAAAACGACTACCTACCGATCGCCTGGCGTAACCACCAACCACCAACCACCATTGAAGTTTTCTCTCCTCACCCTCGGCTGCGACAAAAACACCGTCGACAGCGAGCGATACGTCGCTCAGCTCACGGATTGTGGCGCTGAATTCACCGCCGACCTGGACCAGGCGGAGGTGATTGTCATCAATACCTGTGGCTTCATCGACGCGGCCAAGAAGGAGTCGATCGACGCACTCGTCGAGGCGGGCCGCCTCAAGGAAGCTGGCTCCTGCCGAGCTGTCGTGGGTTTGGGGTGCATGGTGCAGCGGCATAAGCACGAGCTCATCGAGGCCCTCCCCGAAGTCGATCTCTTCCTCGGTTCTTCGGAGGTCGATCGACTCATTCCCGAGTTGCACGAACGCGGTCTGATCGACGACGCGCCCGTCATCCATCCCGGAGTGCGCGTTTTCACGGGCGATCTCGATCACGTGCGTTATCTCAAGGTCAGCGAAGGCTGCGATCATGGTTGCGCGTTCTGCGCGATCCCGCTGATGCGCGGCCGTCATCGCTCTTTCGCGCTTGCTGAACTGGTGCGTGAGGCGCAGCTCCTCGAGGCGCAGGGCGCTGTCGAGATCAACCTCGTCGCGCAGGACCTCGCGCACTACGGCCGCGACGTGCGCGACGGCAATGCTCTCCCCGAGCTGCTCGCCGCGCTGTTGGCCGAGACGTCGGTGCCGTGGCTCCGGCTCTTATATGTGTATTCGGCGGGGCTCACGCCGAAGTTGCTCGAGCTGATGGCGCGAGAGCCACGGGTCCTGCCCTACCTGGACATGCCGATTCAGCACGGTTCCGACGAAGTGCTGAAGCGCATGCGTCGGCCTGAGCGACAGCCGACGATTCGCGAGCGCGTCGCGCGCATCCGGGAAACCGTGCCCGATGTCGCGATCCGCACGACGTGCATTGTCGGTTTCCCTGGCGAGACCGACGACGACTTTGAGCGTTTGCTCAATTTCCTCGAGGAGATGCAATTCGAGCGCGTCGGCGCGTTCACCTACTCGCCTCAGGAGGGCACGCACGCCGCCGCGCTGGTGGACGACGTGCCCGAGGCGACGAAGCGCGAGCGTCTCGAGCGGCTAGTGGAGCTTCAGCGCCTCATCACGGCGGAACGATATGAGCGGCGCGTCGGCCGAATCGCGCGCGCGATTGTCGATCGAGCCGATGAACGCGGCTTTGCCGAAACGCGCACCTTCTGGCAGGCCGATGACATCGATGGCATCACGCGACTGGCGTGCGACACGAGCGCGATCGTTCCGGGGAGCCTCGTGGACGTCGCTATCGAACGCGTCGTTGACGACTACGACTTCGAGGCCTCGCTCGTGCGCGTCGTCGCCGAGCGGCAGACCGCGAGGCGCGTCCGCGCGCTGCCGGTCATCGCGAGCGCGATGGGAAGCTACGGGCGATGACTGGCGCTACAGACACCACCTCCAGGGAGTTGATGGCTCGCGCACGCGAGCTCTTTCCGGGCGGTGTCAATTCTCCGGTTCGTGCATTCGGCGGTGTCGGCGGCGAGCCATTCGTCGCCGAGCGCGGTGAAGGTTCGCGCATCTGGGACGTGGACGGGAAGGAGTACATCGACTTCGTTCTTTCGTGGGGACCGCTCGTGCTTGGCCATGCGCCACCAGTCGTCCTCGCCGCGCTCGAGGAGACGATGCGCCGCGGTACTAGCTTCGGCATTCCGACCGAGCTCGAGGTCCTCCTCGCGGAACGGATCGTCGAGCGGATGCCGCACATCGAGATGCTGCGCTTCGTTTCCAGCGGGACGGAAGCGACGATGAGTGCGATCCGGGTCGCGCGCGCGGTCACCAAACGCGATGTCATCGTCAAGTTCGAAGGCTGTTATCACGGACACGGCGATTCCTTTCTCGTTAGAGCAGGTTCCGGTGTCGCTACGCTTGGCTTGCCTAACTCGCCGGGCGTACCGGCGGCGCTGGCGGAGTTGACGATCACCGCACCATTCAACGACCTCGCAGCAGTCGAGCGCGCAGTCTCGCAGCACGACGTTGCAGCGGTAATCGTCGAGCCAATTGTCGGGAATGCGGGTTTCATTGCGCCCGATCCGGAGTTTCTGCCAGGTCTTCGCTCGCTGACCGAGCGATCTGGCGCGTTGCTCGTCTTCGACGAGGTCATGACGGGATTCCGCATCGCCTACGGTGGCGCGCGCGAGCGTTTCGGCGTCGTACCCGATCTCACGACGTTAGGCAAAGTGATTGGCGGCGGACTACCCGTCGGCGCGTACGGCGGGCGGCGAACGACGATGGAGTGCGTGGCGCCGAGCGGACCGGTGTATCAGGCGGGAACGCTGTCCGGCAATCCACTGGCGATGGCGGCCGGAATCGCGACGCTCGAGGCATTGACACCCGGACTGCACGATGAGATGTCGGAGCGCACGACAGCGTTGGTGCAGGGACTGATCGCGAGCGCCGCACGGCACGGCGTGCCGTTCACCGCTGATTCCGCGGGGAGTATGTGGGGTTTCTTCTTCCGAGAGGAGCCGGTGCGCAGCTTTGCTGATGCGCGGACCGCGGACGGAGAGCGCTTCCGCCGCTTCTTTCACGCCGCGCTCGAGCGCGGTGTGTACCTTGCGCCGTCGCCGTACGAGGCCGCGTTCATGTCGGCGGCGCACTCGCAAGGGGAAATCAGGCTCGCCCTCGAGCGACTCGACGAGGCCATGCGTCGCGCGGCGTCGTGAGGCGCGCAACCGTTAGGCATTTCCTGACCCTCGTCACCGGTTTGGCGACGGCGTCGGGAGCGGCGTGCGCACGCCGCATCATCACCATGAGCAGTGGAACTGTCGAGCGATCGCCGCCGCGCAACGCGCGCAATGCCAGCGATCGCACGCTCCGTGTCGCGTTGGCGACGACGGGCAGTCCGACCCTCTCCGCCACTGGAGATTGGCAGCTGTATTCGGCTGTCGGCGATCGCCTCGTCGCGAGGGTTCCCTCCGGTGAGGCGTGGCGCGTGGAGCGCACCGGCACGCGACTCCGCGGCGTGGGGCCCGATGGCATCACGAGCACATGGCAGGCAGGAGGGCTCGTTGCCCGATCGAGCAGTGGCGCCCTCATCGCCGTCAACGGCAAGCGATATCGCGGCGAACTGCTCTTCCTGCAGGGCGACACCAGCATCACGATCGTGAATCGGGTTCGCATGGACGATTACCTGCGCGGCGTCGTGCCTCTGGAAATCGGGACGCGAGACGCGCGTGACTCCGCGGCCGTACAAGCCCAGGCCGTCAGTGCTCGGAGCTACGCATACGTGCACCTGGGCGGGACGTCGCCATCGCGGCCCTATGACGTCACCGCGAGCGTCAACGATCAGCTGTACGGAGGCGCTGACGCCGAAACCGGGGTGTCCAATGCAGCGGTAAACTCGACGCGCGGCCTCGTGTTGCAGTACGACGGCCGCGTCGTCAACGCACCGTATCACTCGGCGTGCGGAGGTTCCACCGCCGCGGCCGATGAAGTCTGGCGCACCTCGAGCGAACCGTATCTGCAAAGCGTGAGCGATCAGATTCCCGGTACCGAGCGCCTCTACTGCGACATCGCACCCCGCTTTCGCTGGACGCGAACGCTCGATGGACAAACGCTGCGTGCCGCACTCATTCGTTATCTCGGCACATACACGCAAACACCGGGCGGATATCCAGGCACCCCGCGTGACGTGCAGATCGATACACACACGCCGTCAGGGCGTGTCGGGACGCTCAAGATC
Organism: Gemmatimonadaceae bacterium; assembly: GCA_036496605.1. NCBI lineage: Bacteria > Pseudomonadati > Gemmatimonadota > Gemmatimonadia > Gemmatimonadales > Gemmatimonadaceae > Gemmatimonadaceae bacterium. The sequence goes on from DASXKV010000001.1 coordinate 54,558, forward strand.
GCGACCGATCGAGGGAACTACGTCCTCCGCGGCAACGACATTCGATATGTGCTCCGCGCGCCCGGCGGCGAGATTCTCAACAGCACTGCCTTCGAAATTCAGGTCACGACAGGTCGCGACGGTGCGATCTCGCAGCTCGTGTTGCGAGGTACCGGCTACGGCCATGGTGTAGGAATGTGCCAGTGGGGCGCGATTGGACGGGCGCGAGCAGGCCAGGATTTCCGCTCGATTCTGCGCACGTACTATCCCGGAACGAGCGTTGGCCCGATCGACTAAGCGGTGGATGAAAAGCCTGCTCGCGTTTTTTCTCCTGTTACCGTACTCGGCGCGCGCGCAGGACACTTCGTTCTTTCAGCGGGTCGGCCTCGATCGCCTGCAGTTCGTCTCGCTTGGTGTCTCGATGGGACGTGTCGCGCCGTCGCAGGTCGTGCCAACGCAGATCTATGCGCTGAGCACCGATTACGGCGAGATCACGAGAAACTGGCGCGCCGTCATCGACGTCAGCTTTTGGGAGTCACGCTATACGGACGCTGCCGTTGGCGCTTTTCTCGATTCACTGCGCCATAGCGTGGTCGATCCGACGAGCGATTTCTCCCTGGCGAGTTCGCCTGTCCAAGTCTACGACGTCATTTTCAGCGCCGCCGCGCGGTGGCAAAGCTCGTCGGCGGTGGCGTTCCGGCCCTTCGCGGGCTTCGGAATCGCGGCTCACGTGGTCAACGCCGAGGGACGATTGATCAACGGTACCTTTGTCGAGCGCGCCCTGGACAACGTTTCGACTGGGTTCTTCGGGAACGCCGGGATCCTCTTTCGTCCGTGGGGCCGCGTCGTCGTCGAAACCCAAGCACGCGCCGACGTGTTGAGTGGATTCAGATCACTGCAGCTTCGCGCGGGAGCCTTGTACCTTTTCGGCCCGACTCGACGTGAGGAGCACTGACGAGATGAAGGAGCGGGTTCGAATAGGAGTCATCGGTGCAGGTGCAATCGCGCAGCTAGCGCACCTGCCGGTTCTCTCGAAGATGCGAGGTGCCGAGCTCGCAGCCATCTGCGACAACGACCGCGCCAAGGCACGGGCGCTCGCGGATCGCTTTGGGATTCGCGATACGCTCAACGACATCGAGGATCTGCTCGAACTGCCCGATCTCGATGCCGTGGTCGTGGCGACGCCGAATCACCTTCACGAGCCACACGTGCTGAGCGCGCTGGCGGCGAAGGTCAATGTGTTGTGCGAGCGACCGCTGGCGCTCAACGCGCGTGGCGTGGAGCGCATTCTCGCGGCGGCACAACGCGCGGGGAAAATGGTCCACGTCGCGAACAATCACCGATTCCGCACCGACGTGCAGGGACTCGATCGGTTCGTTCGCGGCGGTGAGCTCGGGAAAATTACGGGTATCCGCGCTGGCGACTATCGATTGCAGCGTACGACAGAAGGCTGGCGGCTCCGTCGTCCCGAGGCGGGAGGCGGAGCATTTCTGGATCTCGGCGTTCCGCTCTTGGATCTCGCCCTATGGCTCACGGACTTCGGCGATCCCGTGCGCGTCGCCGCGCATATGGAGCGCGCGAAAGGTGCGAGCACCGTGGAGCAGGGGATGCTCGTTCAGATCACGTTTGCGAATGGGCTCGTCTTCGCGTGCGATGTGGCGAACGACTACGTCGGTCAGGAAGAGCGCTGGTGGTTCGAGGTCATCGCGACGCGTGGGAGCGCGCGCATGGCGCCGCTTCGTGTTGTGAAAGATCTCAACGGTCGCGCGACCGACGTGTCACCGACGGGCGCTGCAGGCCGCGAGAGCGCATTCATTCAATCGTACCGAGCGGAGCTCGCGCATTTCGTCGCCGTCGTTCGTGAGGCGAGTCCGTACGAGCCGCCGACGGATCAGGTACGGCTGTTGAAGATCGTCGAGGCGGTGTACAAGTCGGCGGAAGAGGAGAAAGAGGTCAAACTGTAGTTGGTGGCCGACCACCAACCACCGATCACCAACCGCCAGCCCACACCGTCACGCGCCACCGTTCAGGAGCGCCAGATAGATCTTTGCCTCGATGAACGTCTGCAATAGATCTTCGTCGATCATTCCATCTCTCGCTTCTTCGGAGAGGATGTCGAGCGCACGCTCGGCGGGCACTGCTCGCTTGTAGGGACGGTCGGTGGCCGTGAGCGCGTCGAAGATGTCGGAGATCGTCATCATCCGCGTTTGGACTGGGATCTCCGCGCTCGTCACGCGACGAGGGTAGCCGCTTCCGTTCAGTTTCTCGTGGTGTCCGTAGGCGATTTCCGGAATGCGGCGCAATTCGCGCGTCCAGGGAATCTGTTCGAGAAAACGGAAGGTGTGCGTGACGTGCGATTCGATTTCGCGACGCTCGCGATCGTCGAGATTCCCCTTGCGAATCATGAGGAATCGGAGCTCTTCGTCGCCCAACAGCGGTCGTTCGATTCCCTCGAAGTCGATGTACATCCGCTCGTTGATCTCCTTCAGCTCCTCGAAACTGCCTTCGGGCAAGATCGTCGGCTCGTTTGCCAGAACGATCGCGTCGAGGAACTGATTCAGCTCAGTCCGTCGCGTGCGCCGCAACTGCTCGAGCCGCGCGATGAACTCCTCGTACTGGGCCGTGCCGTGGGAGAGTAGATAATCGGCGCGCTCGCGCTCGAACTGAAGGTCAGACCGCTGCAGCAGAAAGGCGAACCGGTGACGAATGACGTCGAGGTCCCATGGATAGAGCTTCTTCTGCTTGATGAGTACTTGCTCACGGACGCCAACCTTCCCGAAGTCGTGGAGCAGTCCGGCGTAACGCAGCTCTCGCAGCTGTTCGCGCGTGAAGGAGAGTCCGCGATACGGGCCGATACCGCCGCGTGTCACCGCTTCCGCGAGACCCACCGTGAATGTCGCGACGCGCCCCGAGTGACCAGACGTCGTGGGATCCCGCTGCTCGATTGCCGTCACCGCCGCGGTCACGAATCCCTCGAACAGACGCTCGATGTCTTCGTAGAGGAGACTGTTCTCGATGGCGACTGCCGCCTGTGAGGCCAGCGCGCTCACCAGCTCCACCGACTGCTGGTCGTAGGGAAGCACCTCGCGCTCGGTGATCTCCTTCGACGACAGCACCGTGCTCCGATCGCGCTTCCGGTTGATCAATTGCAGCACGCCGATGATCTCGTCGCGGTGCGTTCGCAGCGGGATCACCAGCATCGATTTCGTGCGATATCCGAATTTGTCGTCGAAGCTGCGGTTCTGCCGGTACGAGACGTGGTGCGGCAGGAGATAGACATCCTCGATCACGAGTGGTTCGCCAGTGGCCGCTGTGTAGCCAGCCAGGCTCGAGTGATCGATCGGAACGGTAATCTCCGGGAACGGGAGATCCCTGAGTGAAAAGTTCTGCGAGAGGCGGAAGCGCAACGTGGTCGGCACGGCGCCGTTGTCGGCACGCTCGACGAGATAAAGCGATGCGGCGTCGCTCGACGTGATGCGACGCGCCTGTGTGAGGATCATCTCCAGCAGCGCGAGCAGATTTCGCTCCGTGGAGAGTGCGACCCCAACGCTCGTGAGCTCGGCGAGCTCGCGATGACGCATCGCACGCTCCTCGCGCGCCGCGAACGCGCCCACGAGGCTCACAGCGTGGCGGAACGCCCCTTGGAGGAGCGCGTGCATGGCGCCGGCTGGCGCATCGGCGGCGACGTAGCTCGTGAGCAGATCGATTGGGAATTGAGGACCGGGCTCCGCTTCTCCGGCCTCTCCGAAGCCCACGAGTGCGGCGACGCCCGCCAGCTCGGCCAGGCGGCGCCGGTCGTGCTCGGCGCGCTCGAGAAAATGCTGATCGACGAGAATGACGGTGGGGCGCGCTGGATCCAACTCTGCTGCCGCGGGCAGCGATGCGACGCGACGCACTTCGATGGCGTCGCTGTTGCCTAACGGCAACCCCTTCGTTGCGCGGCCGGTCGGTGCGATGAGCAGTGGTCGTGCGGCAGGGGTACTTAACGAACTTGTCGCCGGCGACCTGGTATAGATCGCCGGCGATTGAGAAACTTTCGACGCGCGATCAGTACCCAGGTTTCTGGACCTTGGCCAGATTCTGCTGCGCGGGACCGAAGTCCGGGAATTTCTCGAGCACCGCGCGATACAACTCTGCGGCTCTCTGCCGATTGCCGTTGTCTTGCTCGTCGAGCGCCTTGGAGTAGAGTAGGGCGGTCTTGACGTCCAGCTTCCGCGACTTCGCCGGCACGTTCTGCGCGACCTGCGTCGCCGCCGCCTGACGCCCTGTCTGCTTCGTGGCCGATGCATCGCCAACGCTCGCCGGCTTCTTCTCCGCATCACCCGTTCGAACGGGAGCTGGCAGCTTGAGCTCCGTGTTCAGCTTGGTGGAGAGCTGGCCGACGAGCCCCAGCACGTCATCGCCCTTGCTCTGCAGCTTTACCGGATTGGTGATCGCGCCGGTCTCGACGTTGATGACCCGCGACGTCACGAGCAACGTACCCTTTCCGTCGCTCATGAAACCGCCCGTGATCATGTACTGGGCCCCGAGCAGCTTGCCCAGGCGCACGGCGGTCTGTGGATCGATGCTCTTCGATTGTACGAGCGATTGCTCCTGCAGGATCGACTGAAGGCGATCGCGCTCGACGACGCGCATGGCGCCGTTCGAGGCCATGTCCGTGATGAGCAGATCGGCAATTCCTTTCCCGAGGCCTTCGAAGTCCGCGCGATCCTTGCCAAACGAGTTGTTATCGAAGTACAACACTGCCACGACGGGAGTATTCGCCTGCGCGATAGCAATAGTGGGTGCGCCGATCAGCGCTATCGCGGCGATCCACGTCGTCGACGTCCGTGCTCTCATCTCTCTTTCCTCCTGACCGGTTCGCTCAAACCAGCAGCGTCATTCCCTCCGCCGCCGCCAAAACTTCGAGAGTACCACCTCGGCGCGCGGCAAGTGCGCGACACTCGTCCACACGCCGATCCACTTCGTCGTCACTCCGCTCGGGCTTGTGGTGATAGAGCACGAGCTGCTCTACCTCAGCCTCCAGCGCCAACTCGACTGCCTCGTTGTACGTCGAATGTCCCCAGCCGCGAAAATGATCATACTCCTCCGCGGTGTACATGGTGTCGTGCACCAGGACACTTGCGTCACGAACGAACTCGACGAGCCCATCGCGCCAGGCTTCGCGTCGGTCGTACTTGGCGCCTGGCCCGAGCTCATTGTCCGAGATGTAAACAAGAGGACGATTTCCGTCGCTCTGCTCGGTAAATCGGTACCCAAGGGCGCCGCCTGGATGCCTGACTTGATAGGCGCGCACTTCGTAACCGTTTCCTTGACGGCATTCGTCTGCGATTTCGGAGAAGTTGATGGTGGCGTTCAATTCCTCGAACGCGACCGGGAAAACCACGGGCGACATCTGGTCACGGACGACGCGGCCGATATCGGTTTGGAGTGCCTTGGCGCCCCAGATCGTGAAGTGATTTCCACGCTGAAAAATGGGACCAAAAAAGGGTATTCCCTGGATGTGATCCCAGTGAGCGTGGGTCAGGAAGATGTCGCCGGCGATTGGCGCGCCGTTCGCGCGCGAGATGAGGGAGCGTCCGAGCTCTCGAATTCCGGTGCCGGCATCGAGGATGATGAGCCATCCTTCCGAGGTCCGCACTTCAACGCAGGGGGTGTTACCCCCGTAGCGGACCGTGTCGCGCCCCGGCGTCGGGATCGAGCCCCGCGTCCCCCAAAATTGTAGTCGCAAGCTCATTGCGTACCGCCTTGGCGCGCGACCGACACGATGTCGGCATCGAACGCGCCAAGGCTAGGAAGGCTGTCACGACACCCCCGTGACAGTTATCACAGCTTACATGCGGACTTGCGCCCGCTGCTCGAGGGCGGATCGATCGGCAAGAGCGATGCGACGGCGCTCGACGGTGATCCAGCCGGCGTCCTGGAAATCCTTCATCGCGCGTGACACCGTCTCGCGGCTGGCGCCAATCATTTGCGCGATGGTCTGGTGGGTTAGCGTTTTCTCAATTGCGTTCGTGCCGCTCTCCTCGGCAAGGTCGAGCAGGAGCCGGGCGATCCGCCCCGGGACATCGAGGAGAACCAGCCCGCCGATCTTATCGTCTGCCCGGCGCAACCGGCGGGACAATTCGGTGAGCAGCGACCACGCGACGCTCGGCGAGGATTCGACTCGCTTGCGAAAATCCTCACGACGCAATACGAGCAGGTTCGAGTCTTCCATGGCGATGACGTGCGCGGAGCGCGGCCGGTCATCGATGAGTGAGAGCTCACCGAAGTATTCGCCGACGCCGAGCACGCCAAGAATCACCTCGCGGCCATCTTCGCCGATGAGAACGACCTTCACGCGGCCGTCGCGCACGACGAATAACGAGTCGCCGGGATCATCTTCGAAGAGAATGACGCTTCCCTTCGGATACGACTTCTCGCGCGTCACCTCGGCGAAGCGTTCGAGCTCGACGCGATCGAGTCCGTTGAACAGCGGAACCGTCGCCAGAAAATCGACGTTCTGAGTGGTCACCTGGCTCACGAGGACTCCGTCGGACGCGAAGAAACGGTGGACTTGATGCGGGCGCTCTGGCCGGGCCGAAGTTACGCGCGCCGAGGGCCGGTGTCAAACTTCCAACCCATTGTCGGCTTGTCTTTTACGCTAATGACCGGATATATTTCGCAGCTGTTTCATCCCGTACATCGAGGTTCGCAATGAAAACCGATATCCATCCCGAGTACCATACGGCGACTGTAAAGTGCGCCTGCGGCAATACGTTCCAGACTCGATCGACTCAGGCCGAGATTCACACGGACGTCTGCTCGCAGTGTCACCCGTTCTTTACAGGCAAGCAGCGCCTGGTAGATACTGCCGGACGCGTCGAGCGGTTCAGGCAGAAATTCGGCAAGCAGTCGAGCTGAGGCTCGATCCTGTCACTTCGAGACCGACTCGCCGACGTACTGGCTCGCGCGGCCGAGGTCGAGCGGGCTCTGGCTGATCCGGTTACGCTCCGTGACTCGCACAAGCTGGCCGACCTGGGCCGAGAGCACCGACGTCTCGCTCCCGCTGTCGAGCTGGCAGGCCGACTCCGCAAATACGAAGACGAGCTCGCGCAAGTACGCGAGCTCGTTCTCGTTGACGACCCTGAGCTCGTCGAGGAAGCGCGCGCAGAGCTGGGCCGACTCGAGCCGTGCATTGCGAAGCTCGAGGAGCAACTCAAGCCGCTTGTCGTTCCACGCGATCCGCTTGACGATCGGAATGCAATCGTCGAGATCCGCGCCGGCACGGGCGGAGACGAGGCCGCCCTGTTCGCCGCGGACCTGTACCGGATGTATGAGCGATTCCTGACGCGCACGGGCTTCAAGTTGGAGACGATTACGCTCTCGTCAGGCGTCCTCAACGGAATCAAGGAAGCGGTGTTCAAGGTCATTGGCGCGGGCGCCTATGGCCTGGTCCGATGGGAGTCCGGCGTCCACCGCGTGCAGCGCGTCCCCGCGACGGAAAGTCAGGGTCGAATCCATACGTCGGCGGCAACGGTGGCCGTGCTTCCCGAGGCCGAAGACGTGGATATCAAGATCGAAGACAAGGATCTTCGCATCGATGTGTTTCGTGCCGGTGGTCCCGGGGGGCAGGGCGTCAACACGACTGACTCCGCCGTACGCATCACGCACCTGCCGACGGGGATCGAGGTCAAGCAGCAGGATCAGCGTTCGCAAATTCAAAACAAAGCGAAAGCGATGGAGATTCTGCGCGCGCGCCTGCTCGACATGCGGGTCGCGGAACAGGAAGCAGAGCGTGCCCGCATGCGAAAGACCCAGGTCGGCACGGGCGATCGATCGGCCAAGGTTCGGACGTACAATTTTCCGCAGAGTCGTGTGACCGATCATCGCATCGGTTTCACGTCCCACAATCTGCCGGCAATTCTGGATGGCGCGCTCGAGCCGGTGATCGATGCGCTGCGAATGGCCGAGGACGAGGAGCGATCGTGAGCGAGCCCTCACCGTCGCGTCAGGCAGTGACGACGCGTCCAGGCTCGATCGGCGCGCTCGTCGAGGAGCTTGCGGTGGTGCTTCGCCAGGGCGCTTTCGGCGCTCGTGAGGCAGAGCACGAGGCGCGCGAGATCGTCGCCGCCTTGTATGACGTGCCCCGGTTCTGGCCAGCGGCGAACGCACACGTGCCGGTCGAATCGGAAATGTGGCCGCGTGCGCGGGCGGCGGCAGCCAAACGCGCGCGCGGCGCGCCGCTCGCCTACGCGGTCGGCCGCGCGCCGTTCCGTCATCTGACGCTGGACGTCGATGAGCGTGTGCTCATTCCTCGGCCCGAGACCGAGCTGCTCGTCGATCTGGTGCTGGAGCGCGCGGCGGCGCGCGCCCAAGTCGTCGTCGACGTCGGGACGGGCTCGGGCGCGATCGCACTCGCACTCGCCTCGGAGGGATCCTACGGCGAAGTCGTCGGCACGGACGTATCGCGCGACGCGCTGGCCGTCGCCCGGGCGAACGCCGAGATGCTCCGCGCGCGCGGCGCGCTGCGTGCGCACGTTTCGCTCGAGCACGGATCGCTGCTCGCTCCCCTCACCGCGACGAAGCGGACGGCGCACGTCGTTGTCTCGAACCCACCGTACATCGCGTACGATGAGTCGTCGCAACTTCCGCGAGATGTCCGGGACTGGGAGCCGCCGCTCGCGCTCTTCAGCGGCGGTCAGGGGCTCGACGTCTCGGCGCGACTCGTGCGCGATGCCGGCGATGTGCTCGTTGCTGGGGGATTGTTGGCGCTCGAGGTCGATGCGCGGCGCGCATCACTCGTCGCCGAGTGCGTCGCGCACGATGCACGCTATCGTGACATAGGCGTCCACCTCGACCTCACTGGGCGCGAGCGCTTCGTGCTCGCCGTCCGTCGCTAGTCGCGTCGCACGTACTCTGGAGAACGAATGATCGAAGACAAAGCCAAGGACCTGGGTCGCACGATCGGGCAGAGCACGGAGTACAAGGAAGTGCGGCGAGCGAGCGACGCGTTGAACGAGGATCACGAGACGGTCACGTTGCTGCAGCAGATGGAGCAGCTTCGGCTCGAAGCGCAACGCTTGCTGCAACGTGGCGAGCGGCCGACCGAGGAGATGGAACGCAAGCTCGATACGTTGCTCTCGCAGATTCAGTCGAAGACGACGTATCAGCGTCTACTCGTCGCTCAGGAGAACTTCGACAAGGTGATGTCGAAGGTGAATGACTGGATTCTGGAAGGAATCGAGAAGGGAGCGACGAGCAGCATCATTACGTTGTGATTAGTGGTTGGTGGTTGGTGACATCAGTTGATTCAACCAGCAACGACCACCGCCAGCGACCAACCACCACTAACCAGCCACCGATCACCAGTCCCTAACGAGTGCTGATCGTCTTCGAAGGCCCTGAGGGCGCCGGCAAGAGCACGCAGCTCCGGTTGCTGAGCGAATGGCTGGTCGCGCGCGGACACGATGTCGTCGCCGTTCGTGAGCCTGGAGGCACGGTGCTCGGTGACGAGATTCGTCGCATTCTGCTCGACCCCGACTCCGACATCGTACCGCCGGCTGAGGCACTGCTGTTCATGGCGTCGCGCGCGCAATTGGTCGAACGGGTACTGCGGCCCGCCGTGAACGCGGGATCGATCGTGCTCGTGGATCGCTTCTTTCTCTCGACCTATGCGTATCAAGGTGCGGGTCGTGGGATTTCCGAGGATGATCTCGCTGCCGCGAATCGAATGGCGACGGCAGGCTTGGCACCCGATCTCACGTTGCTGCTGGATCTCTCCGCCGACGAAGGTCTCGCTCGCGTCGCGCGACGCGGCGCGCACGACCGCATCGAGCGCGCAACGAACAGCTTTCATGCACGCGTGGCGGCAGAATTCAGACGATTCGCAACCGCTGAATGGCAGCACCAGCATCCCGAGTGCGGTCCGATCGTTGTCGTCGACGCACGCGACAGTGAGGGCGAGGTTTTCGCTCGCGTCCACGAGGTGCTGCGGTTGCACTGGCCCGCTTCTTTCCCTCTAGAGGTGTAGTTCGCCCCTCTGTTGGAGGGCGATGCATCACCATCTAGGGAGAAGTAGCTGATGCGCTCACGTGCAGTGATCGTCGCGGCCGTGTTTGCCGGCGCGCTCGTTTCCGGCGGCTGGCTCATGCAGGCCGGCTACGACGGATCAGGATCGAAGACTGGTGCCCGAGCACGGTTATTCGACGAAGTGCTCGCTCATGTCGAGAACTATTACGTCGACACGGTCAGCGAGCCGGATCTGTACCGGAAGGCCGTCGATGGCATGTTGCTCGAGTTGCATGATCCTCATTCGGTGTTTCTCCCGCCGGATCGCCTCGCGAAGTTGAACGAGAGTACGACGGGTCGTTATGCGGGCGTCGGCATTCAGATGGACGTTCGCGATGGTTGGATCACCGTCGTCGCACCGCTGCCGGGTACGCCCGCGCAGCGCGCGGGCATTCTCACCGGTGATCGTGTCGTCGACATCGACGGGCGTTCGACGCATGCATGGTCATCCGACGAAGCGATCAAGGCGTTGCGCGGCTCGCCGGGCTCGTCCGTCGACCTAACGATCGAGCGCCCCGGCAACCCAATGCGCTTGCCCTTCACGCTGACGCGCGAAGAGATCCGCTTCCATTCCGTGCAGCACGCGCTGATGCTGCGCGATAATATCGGCTACGTCGATCTCACGATCTTCAGCGAGAACTCGGATCAGGAGCTCCGGTCCGCAATCGATTCGCTGCGCGGGAAAGGAATGCGCGCGCTGATGCTGGATCTGCGCGGTGACCCGGGCGGTCTTCTCGATCAGGGTGTCGCCGTCGCCGATCTATTCCTGAATCCAGGGCAGAAGATCGTCAGCATGCGTGGACGCCGCCGCGAGGCGGATCGCGACTTCATCGATCGATTCCCGCAGGCGTGGCCGGATCTACCGCTCGTCGTGCTCGTGGACAGTGGAAGCGCGAGCGCATCCGAAATCGTCGCCGGTGCACTGCAAGATCACGATCGCGCGCTGATCGTCGGCACGATTTCGTATGGAAAGGGCAGCGCGCAGAGTCTCTTCCCCGTCTCGGACAGCGGCGCGTTGAAGTTGACGACGGCTCTCTGGTACACCCCATCGGGACGCAGCATCAACAAGGAGCATCTCAGCCCCGACGACGACGATCAGGATGCGGTGCGAGCCCTCGGCGGCGAAGCGCCGCGGCCGAGCTTCAAGACAGATGCTGGGCGAACGGTAATGGGCGGTGGCGGCATCACTCCGGACGTACCGGTGAGCGATTCCGTCGAGGACGCGCAGGAGCTGATCCTCCAGGCGGCGCTCGGCAAGCACGTGGCCGAGTTTCGCGACGCACTCACCGGTGATGCGCTCGCGGTGAAAGCACGCGGCGTCGTAACATCACGGTCGTTCACGATCACGCCACAGATGCGAAACGAGCTCTACGACCGCCTTCGTGCGAAGAAGGTCAATCTCCCGCGACCAGTCTTCGACACGAGCGCGCCGCTGATCGATCGCTTGCTGGCGGATCAGATCGCCCGTTACGTGTTCGGCATGGACGCGGAATTCGAGCGCGTCGTGACTCGGGACCGCGACATCACCACAGCGTTGAGCATTCTCGAAAAAGCGCACACGCCCGAACAGCTGATGCGAGCGGGCACGCCGAAGCGCTAGTCGTCAACGCTCCACGACGCGGACGCCCGGGGGTGGCGAGAAGGTAAACGCGCCGCGGTCCACGGGAACGTTGAGCTCGAGCGACGTGATGCGCACTCGCCGCGTGATGCCGCTCGACTCGACGGTCTCGAACTGGCGAATGAGACCGTCGTCGTCGTCGACCCAGATGGTCGCTTTCGTGAACAGCGCCTGCGTCTCGGACTTTGGCGTCAGAAGCAGCGCGTGCACGGCGTGGCCCGACACGGTGCCAGTGCCCGCGCTGCTCACATCGTAGCGACTGCGCGGATCGGTGAGGAACTCACCCGAAATGTCGAGGGGTAGCGTCGAAGCGTCCGCGGCCGAGCGCTTGATGACTTGTCCCGGAGAACTGCTGGGCAGGTAAACCCAGACCGACGCGCCATCCGACACGATCCGATCTCCCGACGGCTCGTTGAACCGGATCGCGAGTTTGTTCGGCCGCTGTTCCTGGAATTCGCCGCGCGCGTTACCGGTCGAGCCAGTGAGTGAGTTCGTGATCGTCTGCTCGAACGACGCGCGAGCGGTTTTCACTTTGGCCCACGCTGCCACCGCGCGATCCAGCACGGCATCCGTCGATTGCGCCGCGAGCGCTCCCACGAGCGAGAACTGCATAACGAACACCAGGCTTATTGCGCGCAACCTCATTCGACCGCTCCGTGTGACCTGGCCCCTCCGCTCTAACCCCTAATAACCCCTAACCCCTCGCCCCCTCCCTTCGTCTACCCGACCGACAGCGTTGCCGTTCCGGCGACACGTGGGGCAGGCAATGTTGCCACGCTGCGGCCAATTGCATTGGCGATGGCCCGGAGCTCGGCGACGAGGCTCACGAATTGTTCCGGATACAGCGACTGCGCACCGTCAGAGAGAGCAACGTCGGGGTTCGGGTGCACCTCCACAATGATGCCGTCGGCGCCGGCCGCGATCGCCGCGCGCGCCATCGGCGTCACTTTGTCCCGAAGACCCGTCCCGTGGCTCGGATCCGCGATGATCGGCAGATGCGACAGTTTCTGTACGAGAGGAATCGCGGTGAGGTCCAGCAGGTTGCGGGTCATCGTGTCGAAGCTGCGGACACCGCGCTCACAGAGAATGACCTGCTCGTTCCCTTCGGCGAGGATGTACTCGGCGCTCAGCAGCAGGTCGGTGATCGTCGCCGCCATGCCGCGCTTCAGCAGCACAGGCTTGCCGATGCGCCCCGCGGCACGGAGCAGCGAATAGTTCTGCATGTTACGAGCGCCGATCTGAACACAGTCGGCAATCTCGGCGACGAGATGCAGTCCCTCCTCATCGAGCGCCTCGGTCACGATGGCGAGGCCCGTCTCTCGGCGCGCCAGGGCGAGCAACTCGAGTCCGTGCTTGCCCATCCCCTGAAACGAATACGGTGAGCTGCGCGGCTTGAATGCGCCACCCCGCAACGCCGTCGCTCCCGCTTCGCGTACCTGCCGCGCTGCGGTCACGATCTGGTGTTCCGACTCCACGGAGCAGGGGCCCGCGATGATTTGAATTTGCTCTCCACCGAACACGACGCCAGGCGCCAGTCGCACGAGCGTGTTCTCCTGCTTCCATTCTCGCGACACCTGCTTGTACGGCTTGCTGACGTGAATGACCTCGGCAACGCCAGGAAGCGCTTCGATGCGCGAGGCGTCGACGCGCCCGTCGTTGCCGACGAGGCCCACCGCCATGCGCTGCCCGCCGGGCATCGGCCGGGCGTGATATCCCATCTCTTCGATCACACGAACGACGCGGTCGATCTGTTCCGGCGTCGCGTGATTCTCCATGACGACGAGCATGCGAAAGAGGTGCTATGTGCGGGTGTTAGGTGTTAGGTGGCTAGCGGATCGTCCAATTCGATCTGCCATCCGTCTTCAGCGAGTGTCAGGTAGCCAGCGTGCTTTGTACTAACTGTAGCGAGAATATCGACTCGTTCGACCGGAGGATAGAAGTGCGTGAGGACGAGGTACCGTGGCTGTGCTCGCGCGGCAAGCGTCGCACACTGCTCGGGTGTCAAATGCTCCTTGATCGCCATAGACTCGGGAAGCGAGCACTCACACGCAAGCAGATCGCATCCCCGCGCCCAATCAGCGAGCGCCTCGTCGGGCCCCGTGTCGCCGGTGTACACCACCCGCCACCCCCTGCGCTCGATAGAATATGCCACGCTCTGCACGGTGTGCGGAACCTTAAACGCGGAAAGACGCACTGCGTCGGACAGCTGGATCGTCTCCCCGGGGCTGATTTCGCGAATCGTGATCGGAAAACCCGGCGTTAGCAGCCAGTCGCCGTAGGCCGCGGAAAGGCGTTCCAGAAGCGCCTGCGTGCCAATAGGTCCGATGAGATCGAGCGGCGCGCTGCGTGGCGGCAGCTGGCCGTACTTCCACGCAAACACCAAAGTCGGCAGGTCGCCGTGATGGTCGATGTGGAAGTGCGTGAGCGCCACATGTGTAATTGCCGGCCACGCGATGCCAAACTCCGCGAGGCGTCGCGTGATGCCGCTTCCGCAATCCAACAACAGGCGAACGTCGTCGGCTTCGTACAGATATCCCGCGCAGCTTCGCTCGTCTTTGAGTGCGACCGTACCGGTCCCGAGCGTCGTGAAGCGAGCGCCACTCACGCGGGAGCGGCGACCGTGTCCGCTGTTGTCCGCACAGCGACGGATGTAAGCCCGTCGATCGCCGGCATGTCGTCGACAATCGCGCCGCGCATGCGCACGCTCACGATCGACGAGACGCCTGGTTCCTGCATTGTCACCCCGTACACCGCGTCGGCGGCTTCCGTCGTCGTGCGCGGATTGTGCGTGATCACGATGAACTGCGTGCGCGTCTTGAACTGGTTGAGCATGCGCACGAAGCGACCCACGTTCGCGTCGTCGAGCGGCGCGTCGACTTCGTCGAGGAGACAGAATGGGCTCGGCTTCGTGAGGAAGATGCCGAACAACAGTGACAGCGCGACGAGCGCACGCTCGCCACTCGAGAGCAGGTGGATCCGCTGCGTGCGCTTGCCCCGCGGCGACGCATGGATCTCGATGTCGCAGTCCAGGGGCGCTTCGGGATTCTCCAGCCGGAGGTCACATTCGCCGCCCCCGAAGAGCGTGAGGAAGATCTGGCGGAAGTTCTCACGGACCTGCGTGAACGTCGCGAGGAAGAGCTCGCGCGCCGTGGCGTCGATCTCGCGGATCGCCTGTTGCAGCGACTGCTTGGCGTCGGCGAGATCGGTGCGTTGCGTCGTTAGGAAATCGAAACGCTTGGCCGTCTCCGCGTGTTCCTCGATCGCGAGCACGTTCACGGGACCGAGCGCTTCGAGCTGTTGACGAAGCATCTCGGCCTCGTCGCGAAGCGACGTGTCCTCGAGCTCCACCGGCGGCAACGCCTCGAGCATCTCCTCGAGCGGTCGACGCCACTCGGCCTCCAGTCGTTCGCGAATCGCCGTCCGTCGGCCAGACAACTCGGTGAAGCGCATCTCGGCGCGATGCAGCTCGTCGCTCATCGCGCTCGACTTGTGACGCATCTCGTCCAGGGCATGGTCGGCGGCGGTGAGGCCTTCATCAGCGTCGACCACGGCGCGCTCCGCAGCGCTGAGTCGCGCTTCGCCGTCGGCGAGGGTTGCCTCACGAGTCTCGAGGTCGAGCTGCCATGTCGCCATCTGCTCGGCGAGCACGCTATCGGCCTGCGAGAGATCGGTGAGTTCCGCGCGCAGTGCGCCCAGTCGAGCGGCCGCCGATTCCAGCTCCTCGGCGAGACGGCGCTCCCGATCGACCCCGACCTGAAGCCGCGCCTGGGCCTGCGCTTCCTCGATCTGAAAGCGCGTGCGGAGCTCGCGCGTTTCTTCCTGCGCGCGCTCGGCTTCACCCATTCGAGCGCGCGCGTCGGCGATCTCCACGTCGGCGTTCGCCAGTACAACGGTAAGCGAGGCGGCTTCCGCGTCGAGCGTGCCTAACCGTTGTGCGAGCTCGTTATGACGCGCGCGCAATCGCTCGGCCAGTGCGTCGGCTTCGCGCAGCTCGCGCTCCGCACGCTGCAGGCGACGTTCGAGCTCGGCGTGATGATCGGTCGCGCGCCGGACTTCCAGCTGCGCCGCCGACATCGTCTCCGTCGCGTCGGCCAATCGCTGCGCGGTTTGCAGTGTCGCGACGCGGAGCGCGTCGACGGCGGCGCTGGCCTCGTGACGCGCAACCTCGCTCGCCGAAAGCTCGGCACGAAGCGCGTAGAGCTCGGCGCGTCGACGCAGTGGTCCCGGGCCGCCGCCTTGTCCCGGTAGCCACACCGCGCCCCGTGCGTCGACAAATGCTCCTTCCTCCAGCGCGCGAACGCCGCCGAGCAACGCGCGTACCCAGTCCCGCGCCGCGGGCGTCGCGTCGACGATCTGAGACAGCGACTCGTTCCCGCTGGCGTCGGGCGAAGGTGATGCGTCCAGCGGAAGCAGCAGCAGCGGCCCCGGATTCGCCTCACTGTGCCATTCGCGCACCGCTGCGGCAACCGCTGCATCACGGACGAGAACTGCATGTACCGTCGCGCCAAGAAATCGCTCGACGAGAAGCGCCGACGCTTGGTCCGCTGTTATGAAGTCGCTCAACGGGCCGAGGACAGCGCCATCACCGAACCGCTCGCGCTCCTTGAGCAGTCGCGCCGCGGCTGGCGCGAGACCGACACGCTCACGCTCGAGGCCTTCGAGCGCGTGCACTTTGCCTTGAA
This sequence comes from Gemmatimonadaceae bacterium, assembly GCA_036496605.1. Taxonomy (NCBI): domain Bacteria; kingdom Pseudomonadati; phylum Gemmatimonadota; class Gemmatimonadia; order Gemmatimonadales; family Gemmatimonadaceae; species Gemmatimonadaceae bacterium. The sequence goes on from DASXKV010000001.1 coordinate 70,887, forward strand.
TGCCGACGAATGCCTCGTCGGCGCGGAAGAGCTCGGCCCGTGCTTCCGCCTCGCGCTCACGCATCTCACGATCTTCGGCCCGGGTCGTTTCGAGCTCGGTGGTGCTGACACCGAGGCGGGCGACCGCATCGACGGCGGCGAGAGCACCTTCGTCTCGCTCGCGCCTAACCATCGACAGAAGGTCGGCGAGTTGGGCGCGCTCGGCATCCAGGGCATCGACGCGCTGCGCGATCTCGTCGACTTCGCGACGAGCGCGCTCGCGCTCATGGTCGACGCGCAACGTTCGGTCATTGGCGTCGCGGAGCTGCTGCTCGGCGTGGTCGACCGCCGCGCGTGCGGCGGCAACGACGGTGCGTGAAGCCTCTTCCTCCCGTTGCCGATGCGCGAGCTCGTCGCGCGCGGCGGCGAGCGCCTGCGCATGACGATCACGCTCGACCGCGGCGTGCTCACGATCGTCGGAAATCCGCTGGCCGTGTGCGCTCCCTTCGCTCTCCTCTGCCTCCGCTCGCTGCCGACGGGCAATCGCGTTGCGTTGGCGCTCTTCGGCGACGGCCATCTCGGACCGAATCTGCTGCACCTGGTCGCGCTGAATGGCCACGAGCCGGGAGAGTTCGGCGCGCTGCGCTTCGGCGGCCGTGCGCCGTCCGTGGGCCTCGTCGCGCGCGCGTTCGGCCTCGGCGGAGCCACGCTCAACATTGGGCAGCTCGTCACGCAATACGGCGACGCGAGCCTCGAGGTGCTCCAACTCTTCCTCCCACGCCGCCATCTCGCGAGAGGCGAGGTTGAGCTCGACGGCGAAGCGGCGCTGCGTGAGCTCGGCATGACGCTCGGCGCGCTTGCGCTGCCGGGCGAGCGACCGAACTTGCGTCTGCACTTCGGAGATGAGGTCGTCCAGCCGCTGGAGATCGACCGTGGTCTCCTCGAGCCGCCGCTCCGTCGTTCGACGACGATCGCGATACAGGCCGACGCCAGCTGCCTCCTCGAAGAGCTCACGCCGGTCATCGGGCCGATCGGAGAGCAATGCGTCGATCATTCTCGCTTCGATGACAACGCCGGTGTCGGCGCCGAGCCCCGTCCCGCGCAGCATGTCGGCGATGTCACGCAGTCTCGCCGGCGCGCGGTTTATGAAATACTCACCCTCGCCCGATCGCGACAGGCGGCGAGTGATGACGACTTCGCGGAAGGGCACCGGCAATGAGCCGTCATCGTTCTCGAAATGCAGCGAGACTTCGGCGAGGTTCACTGCACGCCGAGCCGACGAGCCCTGGAAGATCACCTCCTCCATCTTCGATCCGCGGAGCAGGCGAGCGCGCTGCTCGCCAAGCACCCAGCGCACGGCGTCGGACACGTTCGATTTGCCGCAGCCGTTAGGCCCGACGATCGCCGTGACGCCCGGCTCGAACACGAGGTCGGTGGAATCCGCGAACGACTTGAAGCCGTGGAGCTCGAGCTTGGTGAGCCTCACTAGTATACTCTCCCGATGCGGTAGACGAGCACGGGGCGAATGCCCGCGACTTGAACGGCGTTTCGGTCCAATGCTGCTTCTTGGGGTGACTTGTATGCGCCGTAGTACAATCGCGCCGACCCATCGGACTGACGCAGCGCATATACCGGCAGACCATGGTCCGTGTAGTACTTGAGCATACCGGGTACCGCTTCGGCCCTCACCGAATCCAGAAGAAAGGCGAGCGGCGAGCGCACGACGTTGTTCGAATCGAGCCGCGAAAGCCCCTTCGCGCTCAACGCGCCCAGTAGGGAATCGGCCTGACCACGGCTCGGATACGAGCCGGCGAGCGCGCGATACCAGGTTTCGCCGCGTATGATCTGCGGCGCAAATGTCGGGCTGGGAAGACCGCGCGCCTGCGCCTGCAGCCACAGTTGCGCGCCATTGAGCGTATTGAAGCGCGCGATCACCACCGCAAAAGCGGCCGCGCCTAACGAATCATCCGGATTCGCCGGGACGAGAAGATTTGTCGCGTTCGTGCTCGCCGACTCGGGACGGATGGAGTCGAGCGTGCTCGGAACCGCACCGGCAGCGGTCGCGGTCTGACGTCGCTGAGCAATCAGCGGCTCATGTCCACGGGCGAGCGGCCGCGCCGCCAACCAGATGCCAAGACCTGCCAAGCCGAGCGCGAGCCCGATTCCGATTGCCGCCGGCACGGGCGAGATCGGAAGACGTTTCCACCACGGCTGCGGTGCGTCCGCGAACGTGACACTCGCGTCCGGCTCCGCTGGAATCGTCGGAACCCCGTTAGGCATCGTCGAGTGAACACGGCCGATCAGCTTGTTCGGATCCATGCCCGACGGCTCGGCGTCTCCCACGAGGAGCGCGCCATCCGCGAGATCAACGATGTCGGTGACGTGTGACGCGGTCGCCGGTGCAGCGACCACGAGCAAGGCTCCGGTCTCACGAAAACCCGCCACGAGTCGCCGCCAGCGCGAATTCGTGAAAATCTCCTCGTAGGCTGGCACTTCCGAACCGCTGGGCAGCACGTACAGATCGCCGTACTGCGGAACGGCCTGCGCAATCTTGTTCAGCGATACGCCGTAGACGAAGCTGTCGGCCAGACCATGCGGATCGTCGGTGTTGAGTAGTTGCTGAATCGGTTCGGCGTCGCCGAGCAGATCGCCAAGCGCGACCCGTCGGCGGCCGGATTGAGCACGAGCGACACCGAGCGCTGCGAGCGCGGTTGATCGAGCGTCATCGCCGAGCACGAGCACCAGATGCGTCGCGTCGAGCGATGCACCGACGCGCAATCCCTCCGCAACGACCGCGTCGTCCCCAGAGCCCGCGTCCGGCTGCGGTAGATCGTGGGGCATCGTCACGGCGTCGTCTCGTAGACCCAATAGTTCTGCCCTGAGTCGCGTCCCACCCGCTCGGCTTCGTCTCGCGTCGGATACGGGCCGAGGACGACGCGAAAGATCGTCTGCCCTTCGCGGGGCGTCGACATCACGCGGGCGGTCTCGTTACGCACCTTGATCGACGCGGCGAGCTCGTGAGCCTTCTGCTCGTTGAGCAGCGCCGCGAACGAAACGATCCAACCCTTCGCCGCGGCGGGCGCCGGTGTCGTATCGACCGGTGGCGGCGCCGTCGCCGCGTGCGACGTGTCCGCATTCGCCCGAGCGGCGCTGTCGACGCTATCGGCGCCGGGGAACCGGACCGGTTGATCGAGCGCGGCCGCGCGGGGCCGGAAGCCACTCCAGGCGAAACTATACCAGTAATCCGACGCGGCCCCGTTCACTCGACGCCGCTCGTGGAGGTTCGAGCCGTCGACGAAAACGACGTCCCTGCCTTGCGCGAGCGCGATTGCTCCGTCGACTGCCACGAAGGGCAGATCGTCGCGCCAGACAGTGCGCACCGCGCCCTCGAGATGATCGGTACCGATGTCCACGACCCAGATCGAGTCGCTTCCCGTGGCGCGCACGAGCAGATACCGGCCGAGCGGATCGATCCGCAGATCCTCGGCCATGCCGGGGAGGTCGATGTGCTCGCTGACCTTCTCTCGATAGCGATCGATGATATCGACCTGTTTCGACGAATCTGCCAGCGCGAAAATACGGTCTCCGCTCGGCGTCGCGACGAGCGCGCGGACGTGACCGTCGAGCTCGATGACGTTGAGCGGTTTCAAATCGCGCGTTCGCACGCCGACAAGGTTGCGGTCGACGGTGAAGTACAGCCGGTCACCCGCTTGCGCCCAGGCAGCGTGCGCGGCGCCAGGGATCTCCGCGGAGTCGAGAATCTTCGTGTCCGGCGGACGCATTCGCCACACGATGGCCGATTTCTCCCGCGTTCCAACGAGTAACAACGAGCCATCGCTCAGCGGCACCGCGGCGCGCGCCGGTCGCGGCGGCTTGAACGTCCAGTCGCCACTCGGCGTCGAGCGCAAAAGCGTTCCGTCTTTCGTTAGGCCGTAGATCGTCGCGCCATCGACCGACGACACATCCGTCAGGCGCGTGCGCGTCGCGATACCGACATTGTCGAGCCGAAAATCGACGCGGGCCGGGATCCCTTTCGCGTCGACGAAGGAAAGCAGTCCTGCTTCTTCGTCGAACGCGAGCACGCGCGTGATCGATGGCGCCGAATCGCTCGACGTCCAGACAACGGAGTCGAGCCGCGGGTAGGCGAAGACACGGAGCCGTCCGCCTGAATGCGGTATCCGCATCATCAGGAGATCGGGACCTTGCGTCTTGAGAGCCGAGGTCGCCTCGTGCGCGGCGGGAGCCCGGTCACCCTGACCACAAGCAGCGAGCACGAGCGCAAACGCGATTAGCGGGCGCACGGAGAGAACTTAGTAGGGGCTAGGGCCTAGGCTCTAGGGTCTAGGACACTGAGCGAATTTTTTGATCGCTTAGGCCCTAGCCCCTAGTCCCCGCTCCCTTAGAAGGATGGCCACAGGCTCCACGTCCAGAAGCCACGATGCGAACCCGGCTGGTCGAGCGGGATGGCGTAATCCCATCGCACGATGGCGTAGTTGAACAGGTTGAGCCGCAAGCCAGCGCCGTAACTCCGCAGCGGATAGCGCTGCCTCGTCACGTCGTAGTTATCTGGCCGTGTCAGATACAACGACTGGTCCTTCGACCACGCGGCACCGACGTCGTAGAAGAAGAGTCCATCCACGGGCGGCAGTGCGATCGGCAAGACGCCGAGCTCGAAGCGCCGAATAAGCGGAAAGCGCAGTTCGGCATTGGCGACCGCGACGCGGCTGCCAAGGAGTTGCACCGCGCTGCAGTTCGACGGATTCGCACCGATGATCGGGCACGTGAGATAGAACGAATTGTTCCGATCGTAGCCGCGCACGAAATCGGGACGAGCGATGTACTTCGGGAATGCCGTCTCGTTCCGTCCGAACGACATGCTCGTGTAGAATCGCGTCGCGACCGTCAGAAAGTTGAACAGGATTGGATCGTAGCGCCGGTAATCGGCCAGGTACTCCACCCAGCGGAACGAGCCGATGACGGGACTCACCTGGAAGCGATAGCGTCGCCCGTATATCGGACCGGTATAGCCGAGCAGCGTGTTGTCCGAGACGTATGCGAGCTGTCCGTCGAGATAGTTCAGCGTGGGATCGCGTCCCGTGCTGTCGAACTTGAATGGCGACGCTGCGTGGCCATTGTCGAGAATGTCGCGACTGATGAACCACCGCTGACGGCCAACGTTATTGAAGCCACCGCCGAATTCGATTCGCGTGAACCGATTCAGCGGGTACGCCGTGACGCCAAATGCCTGTCGAGCAACGAAGGTCGTGATCTCCTGCTTCTCGGCCGCCGATGTCCCGTTCGTTGGGTCGGCCTTATAGAGCGTGTCGCCGGACAGGAAGTAGTACGGCACCTGCGAGATGCCCGTCGAATACTGCCAGCGGTGTGCGAGACTCGTATAGCCGACGAACATGCGCGCTTCGCTGATCCTGCCATTCACCTCGCCCGAGAGAGCGAGGCGATTGTTTCCGAGCATGTCGCTCAGGATCACGGTCGTGCCGCCGAACACGTTCCGGCCATAATTGTCCGGCACGTAGCCAATGCTGGGCCGAGCAATGTAGTCCGGCTGGAAGCGCACGCGATACGGTTCGTCGCGGAACTTCGTCGTGTCGGGCAGCGCAAAGTCGGCAGAGTCGAGCAAGTCCTTGATGCTCACCGGCGGTTTCGCACTGCGATCCGCGAGCGTCGGCAGGTCTGCCGAGCTCCGAAGATCGCCCCCGGAGCTTCGGTACACGGAGGCGTGGCCGCTCTGCGGATCGCCTAACGCCGGCATCGGCGCACCGGCATCGTTGCCTTGCGTCGCGTCGGCGACGACGATCGGCTTGTCCGACGGCTTCTCTCGATACGGAAGCTTCTTGAGGCCGCGCGGATTGTTGACCGACCAGATCGTATAGTCGCCGTTCTCGTAGTAGGTGAATGCGAGGCGATCGGCTTTTCGCGCCCAGCTGATCGCGGGACTGTACTCCGTAATCGCGGAGACGGCGCCCACGACGTTGGTGAGCTGATAATGCTCCCCGGAGTCGAACTCGTACAGGAAGATGTTCGCGATGCCCGTGCGGTCGGAGACATACGCCAACGACCGTCCGTCGGGCGACCACTGCGGATTGATGTTCAGCCCTGACTGAGCAGGCAGCACGGTCATCGTGCCCTTCTCGAGATCGAGCACGGTGATGCGCCACTTCGGGAAGCGAAGGTAGGTGAAGCTCGTCGTGTCACCGCGGTCGCTCGCGAACGCGATCATCTTCCCGTCGGGTGACCATTGCGGCTGCAGGTCGCCGTAGCGATCGCTCGTTAGGCGCTCGAGGTTATTCGTCTCGACGTCGACGATGTAGAGATCGGTGAGACCGCCGTTGCTGCCGCTGAAGACGATCCGCTTGCCGTCCGGCGACCAGCTCGGACCCGTGACACCCTCGAGGGGCAGGTCGAAGCGCTTGATCTCCTTCCGCGACTTCACGTCCAGCAAGTACAGCACATCGCGTCCTTCGCGCTGCGCCGTGAATGCCAACAGACGTCCGTCTGGCGAGAAGGCGCTCTGTGAGTAGAGAAGCCGGAGCTCCTCGAAATTCGGATCGAACGTGCTCTTGACGAGTCTCGTTATGCGCTTGCCGGTCTCGGCGTCGCCGAGCCAGAGGTCGATGAAAACCTCGCCGCGCATGAAGCTGCCGTTCGAGAGAAAGGCAATGTACTTCCCATCGTTCGAGAGCGACGGTGCAAGGAAGATCTCGCCCCCGCTGCGGCGCTGCGTCAACAATGGGCTCGCGAACTTGCGCGCACGATCGAGTGTGGCGACCGCCGGGAGGTAGCGCTGCTGCATGTCCTCCTTCCACTCGTCGCCGAGATCCTCGAGCGAGATGCCCAGCTCGCGCTTGAACGCGCGCTCGATGCCGACGCTGGGCGCCGCGTTCATGATCTGACCAATTGCTTCATCCCCCCATTTGCGGCCGACAAATGCCCAGAGTGCGTGTCCGTAGCGGTAGGGGAAAAAGCGCTCGGGATAATCGGTGAGCTGATCGATCGTCGGGATCTTTCCGTTGAGGGCTGCATCGCGCATCCAGGCATCGGTGAGCGAGCTGTTCGGGCCGAGCGAGAGATACTCCGCCATGCCCTCCGCGAACCAGAGAGGAGGATTGACCTGCTGCAGCGTCTGCAACCCGGCGCCCGCCTTTCCATGCGCAAAGATGTCGTACTGAAATGCGTGTACCATCTCGTGCGTTAGTACATGCTCAAAACTCTTGTAGTCGCCGGTGAAGTTCAGCAGCATGCGATGCCGCAGCGCTTCGGTGACGCCGCCGGTTCCTTCGCCGAGGTCGCCCGTCACGTTGTTCTGTCCAAAGTCGTTGCGCGACTCGAACAGCATGATCGGCTTCTTCTCGCGGAACTGGTGATCGAGAACGCGCGATAGGCGCGCGTAGGCTCGCTCAGCCATGCGCGCGGCGTCCATCGTGGCCTGAGCTTCTTCCGGATAGTAGTAAATCAGGAAGTGCTCAGTTTCCTTGATCCGCCAGTTGAACCGATCGTACTGAACCTGGTTCTGACCGAAGTAACTCTGCGCCTTTGCAGGCGTGTGTGGCAGCAGCGCCGCGACAACTACAGCGGCGAGTACCACACTTTTCTGCGACGTCACGCACCGGCTCCTTGAGACTCTACCGGGATCAGCGCCGCGTCGTTCCAGAGGCGCTCGAGCTGATAGAAACTCCGCAGCGTGGGATGAAAAAGGTGAACAACAAAATCCACGTAGTCGAGCAATACCCAGCGGCCCTGGGTCAAACCTTCTACGTGATGCGCCGCCGCCCCATCCCGCTTCAACTCCTCCAACACATGCTCACCTAGCGCGCGCACGTGCGTATCGGACGTGCCACTCGCCAGGACAAAAAAATCAGTCATATCGGAGACACCACGCAGGTCGAGAATCACGACGTCGTTCGCTTTGTTTTCGAGGCAGATCTGGGCGGCCCGTTGAGCAAGCGCCAAAGAAGGAAGCGAAGTGGTCGTGTTCATCAGCGTCCTGGGTGCTCCGGTGATTTCGGTTGTCTTGGAACCGGCGTCGCAGGCCGGTCCCTTAGCATAATGCGCGGAACCAAACTGCAACACGGTGAAGTGAGCTATCAGATATCAGGCCACCAAGTTCTTGCAGTTAGGACTCGGGGCAAAACGCCCGCCCATGGCGCTTGTGTGATTGGGTCCTCAAGTAAAAAAGTCGGCCCCGCGCTGCCGCGCGGGGCCGAATGTCATTCTGTCAAGTCCTCGTGGAACGCTCGATCTACTGTTTGATGACCCAAACTCGAATCTCGGGCTTCACGTCCGCGTGCAATCGGATGGGTACCCGGTACACGCCGAGTGACTTGATGGGCTCGTGAAGGTCGATCTGCCGCTTCTCGACATGGAAGCCCTGCTGATCGAGTTGCTGCGCGATATCCGACGCAGTCACGGAACCGAACAACTTTCCCTCTTCGCCAACGCGCGCCGAGAAGGTGAGCGAAACCTGCTCGAGCTTCGTCGCCACTTCCTGCGCTGAATCGCGGCGCTGGCCTTCGGCAGCCTCGAGGCGTGCACGTTCCTGTTGGATGCGTTTCAGATTTCCAGGCGTCGCTTCGTACGCGAGGTTGTGAGGAAGTAGGTAATTGCGAGCGTATCCGTTTTTGACCTTCACGACGTCGCCCGGCTTGCCGAGGTTCTCGACGGCGTGGCGAAGAATGACTTCCATTTCAAGTGCTCCAATGGTTGGCGTTTGGATAGAGGAGCGGGAGCGAGCGCAACGCGCGAGCGATACCAGTCAGCTTCCCGCGAGCGAAGCGGGCGATCACGAAGTTGGACGTACGCGCCGGCGCCAGTCGGCCCAGGTATCGCCGAGGCCAAGCACGAATGAGGCGAAGAGCAGCACGATGAAGCCCGCGGCGGCCGCATACTGGACGATCGGGAGCCAGAGCATCGCGAACGCGACGGTGAATGTCGCTGCGAGCGCACCTGGCGCGAGGAACCACGCGAGCACGGCAAGACCGCGAATGGCGTAGAGCGCGTAGAAGAAGACGAGAAGATTGCGTCCGACACCACGGAAGCTCTGCAATGTCGGCAAGACCACGATCGTGAGGCCAACCATCAAGCCCCAGACCAGCTGATCGTTAAAACGGAATTCGCGCAGAGGTCGTAACGGCGCGCCGAGCCGCGCCCGGCTCAGTCGATGATAGATCGCCCACGCGAGCGCCAGCGCGATCAAGGACTCGAGCGCCAGCAACGACGGGAACACCGTTAGGCCGACGCGCGACAACGTCGTCAGCTGCTTGTCAGTTTCCGCCGGCATCGAAGCGAACGTCGGAAAGCGCGCGACCAGGTCGTTCCACTCCTTGGGGTGTTCGCCAATGACACTATTGATGCGCGACATGTACTCGGCATTTCGCTGCACGAACTCGCTCGCGATCGTTTCCTTCGCCGCGCTCACCGGCACTGGTCCCATCGTACTCATGGCAATTGCGAGGAAGATCGCAATCGACAGTGCACCGAGCGCTCGGGCAAAGAGGGGACGGCGCTCACCGAACAGACAGGTCATTCCGAACGCACCGGCCAGCAGAAGACTCCAGCCACGTTCGAGGTTGTGAAACGCATCCGGCAGGCCCGGCCGCTGCCACATCATCCACGCGGCAAGCGCGACCCAACCGAGCGCCAACAAGGCGCGTCCGCCTGCCCACCAACCGACCAGAAAGCAGGCGGCCAGGGCGGGAACGAGCAGGTAGATCGTTTGCTCGATGGGCAGAATTGCGCGCAGATGCGGGATCTGTGGAACGAGGACGAATGCCACGAGAGCGAGGATCAGCTTGCGCCAACCTCGCTCTCCCGCCGCGACGGGAACTGATGTGACAGACGTGTCGGGCGTCGTCATCGAGACGTGCTCAGCTTTGCATGCCGCGGATGTACGGAATGAGCGCGAGATACCGCGCACGCTTGATCGCCGTCGACAGTTGGCGCTGATGGCGCGCACAGACGCCGCTGAGACGGCTCGGCAGGATCTTGCCGTGATCGGTGATGAAGCGGCCGAGCGCGCGATCGTCCTTGTAATCGATGAAGTGAACGCGCGTCTCGCAGAATGGGCAGGTCTTGGTCGGTCGACGCATGGTTATTCCTCGTCCTCGTCTTCGTCATCACGGCGACGGTTCGCCGCGGCAAGCTCTTCTTCGCTCATCGGTGGAGCGCCCAGCTCGTGTTCGTACAGGGTGAGCAGATGGCGGAGGATCCCGTCGTCGAGCTTTATCGCGCGCTCGTACTCAGGGAGCAGCTCGGAGTCGACGCCGAAGCGGGCGACAACGTAGTAGCCGCTCTCGCGGCGCTTAATGGGAAATGCGAGCTGGCGGCGGCCCCAGTGATTTACCTGAATGTCCTCGGCCTTACCGAGGAGAGCGTGGAAGCGGCCGAGCCGATCGTTGATGGCGGCGTCCTCGAGTTGAGAATCGAAGACATACACCGCCTCATATTGGCGGGACATGCGTGGGCAATCCTCCCTTTGGTCGTGACCGCCCCACGCTGGTTGCCGAAGCGCGAGGAGGGGAAATGTGACCGGCCGCCGAGGCGCGGCCGATTGAGACGCGTAATGTAGCGCGCGCTAGAGGGTAGAGGGTAGAGGGTAGAGGGTAGAGGGGTAGAGGCCCTTCTACTCTCAACTCTCTTCTCTCAACTCTCTGCTCTCTACCCTCTGCTCTCTACGCTCTACCCTCTACCCTCTGCTCAGTCCTTCTGATACACCTCGGTGACACTGCCGCCGGATTGCGAGCTCGGAAACGATTCGGTGAGCACGTTGCCGCTCAGTGAGCCGTTGTAATTGAAGGCATCGGTCTGATCGTTGAACGTGATGAGGTTGTTGTTGACCGACCAGAGACCCTGCTCGGTGGCGCTGCCCGCGTTCGAGAACGTCGCGATGTCGACATAGGTCCCGTCTCCGTTCAGGCTCAGGCGGTCGCTCACCAGCACGGACCCATCCGAGAACGTGTAGGGCAACGGATTGCCGTTCACGGTGCGCAGCGAATATGTACCGGTGACGTTGCCGTTAGGCGACGTCGAGTCGTTGTTGCACGCGGCAAGCGCCACGAGCCCAGCCGCCAAGAGAACAAACTTTCGCATAGAGGGTTCCTGCTGAGGTTGATGCGAACTGCTCTATCGAAGCTGTTCATTAGTCAGGAACCGTACCGCTGCGTTGCGGCGTCGAGCGTAGCCGAGGGACGCAGAGCGTGCTGGAGCGTGTCCTCGACGTGGATCACCGGCCCGTCCACAACTCAGATCATGGATGAGCGATTCGTGACGTGGGGCTGCAACTGGTGCATGGGGCCGGATCTTTTGATGCGTCGCGGCGTCTCACGATGTGAAGCCGTTGCGTTCGACGGCTGGTCGCACGACACGATGAGGAGGAAGAGATGAGAAAGTTCTTGGTCGTAGCCGCAATTGGCGCTGTGGCGACACTTGGCATGGCTGGTCGCGCCCAGGCGCAGGCGTTCTATCCGAAGACGACGGACGTGCCGGCTCGCGTGCAGGGCGGCTACGCATATCCATCGCAGTATCCGACGTACCCAGGGCAGTACTCGACGACGTCGCGGAAGCGGCATCATGACGACGACAAGGCGCGTCGGGATCGCGACCGCGATGACGATGATCGCAACGGGCGCAACGACAGCCGCGACCAGTACGGGCAGTATGGCCAGCGGTCCACGAACGGGTATGGCGCCTATGGGGCAGCCGGCATTCCGTCGCGCGTCGGCGACCACGACTCGGCGTCGCGCTCGCGCTCGACGAACGGCAATCGCGACGGGCGGTGGAACCGGGATGGGAGATGAGTGAAGTCTAACGCTCAAACATTGAAGCGGAACAGCATCACATCTCCATCGGCAACGACATACTCCTTGCCTTCGGCGCGCGCGACACCTTTCTCGCGCGCGCCTTTCCATCCGCCATTGGCGACGAAGTCTGGATAGGCGACCGTTTCGGCGCGGATAAAGCCACGCTCGAAGTCCGTGTGAATCGCGCCGGCCGCGACGGGTGCGGTGTCGCCGAGATGAATGGTCCACGCGCGCACCTCTTGCTCGCCGGCCGTGAAATACGTCTGCAGGCCGAGCAGGTGATAGCCCGCGTGGATGAGTCGATCGAGCCCGGCCGAGTCGATGCCTAACGACGCGAGAAACTCCTTGCGCTCGTCGGGCGCCAGCTCGGCGAGCTCCGCTTCGATCTTGGCGGAGAAGGGAACGATCTCGGCGTGCTCACCGCTCGCCGCCACCGCCTCGCGCAACCGCCGCAGATGCGGCCCTTCGTCGCCCGCGAGCTCGTGATCGGTGACATTGGCCGCGTAGAGTACCGGCTTCGTTGTGAGCAGCGACAACGGCTGCAGTGCGGCCAACTGCCCGGATGAGAGACGCGCCTCCCAGAGCCCGCGTCCTTCGCGCAGAACTCCCAACGCGAGCTCGAGCACCGCGAGCTCTGCCTTCGCGTCCTTGTCGCCCGTTTTCGCCGCGCGCTGCGTCCGATCGAGCCGCTTCTCGACGACCGACAGATCGGCGAGCGCGAGCTCGAACTCGATGACCTCGCGATCCCGCGCCGGGTCGACCGGTCCCATGACGTGCGCGACGTCAGCGTCCTCGAAACAACGAACGACGTGCACGATCGCGTCGGTCTCGCGAATGTTGGCGAGGAACTTGTTGCCGAGCCCTTCGCCTTCCGCCGCACCCTTCACGAGTCCAGCAATGTCGACGAACTGCACGACTGCGGGCACCACCTTCTTGGGTTGTACAATGTCGGCGAGCCTGTGAAGCCGCTCGTCGGGCACCTCGACCATGCCCACGTTAGGCTCGACGGTGCAAAAGGGATAGTTCGCCGCTTCCGCGCCGGCGGCGGTGAGCGCGTTGAAGAGCGTTGACTTACCGACGTTCGGAAGGCCGACGATTCCGAGTTTGAGCATGCGGAACTATGAGGCGAGTTGCGACGAAACGAGTGCGATGGACGGTGGAAATGGCCTCAAAATGCCGCCGCCTACGAAGGGGTGGCGATGCAAGACTTCACCAAGCTTAAGGTGTGGCAAAAGGCCCACCGCCTTGCGATCGATCTGAAGCGTGAGATCGACAAGGGGCCAAGGTGGAATTTTCCCGGATTGCGCGGTAAAACACTCAGGGGTGCCGGATCGATTGCTGACACGATTGCAGAAGGATGTGGCAAGAAGTCACCGCTAGAGCTTGCGAGATACGCCGACATGTCCGCGGCGTCCGCGAACGAGACGTTGGGGCAGTTACTCAGAGCTAGGGACCAGGGGTTCTTGTCGCACCGAAAGTATGAGGAATTTGAAGGACGGATCGACGAGATTCGCCGGATGCTTTGGTCTCTTGCTGGGGAAGTTCGCCGCCAACACGGCGGCGACCGCTAGCCCTCAGTGCGACAGTACGCCAGTAGCGAGTATTGCGTACTCGCCGAGGATCTTCTCGTATCTCGCCGCTTGCGGGCTGGGCTACTCGTTACGCCGTACTGACCTACTGTCGCACTGACGGCTAGAGGTCGCGATCTCCCACCCGGCGCCCAGATCTCCGCCTAGGGCGCCTCTTCGCCACGAGCTTTGCGGTTGAATCGATTCATCACCGGCTCGATCCCATCCCTGATCCATGTCTCCATTGCCTCGACGAACGTCGGCATCAGCTCCTCGACCACCTTCGCATCCGACTTTCCAAATTCACTCAACACATAATCCGCCAGGTTCCCACGATGCCGCCCAGGCGGAGGAGCAATTCCGATCCGCAGCCGCGCGTAGTCCTGATGGCCCAACGCCCCCTCGATGCTCTTCAACCCGTTGTGACCCGCCGAGCTGCCACGCGCTCGAAACCGGATCGTACCTAACGACAATGCCGCTTCGTCGAGGATCACGAGCAGATCGTGCTGCGGCGACCACCCCGCACGACGCAGGTATGGCCTCAGCACCGCGCCGCTCAGATTCATGTACGTCTGCGGTTTCACCAGGCGCACGCTCGCAGCGCCGACCTGTCCACTCGCGACACGGGCGTCGCCGTCTCGGCGCCACCCCTCGAAACGCCAAACGTCGGCCAGGTGGTCGAGCACCCACCAGCCGACGTTATGTCGCGTGCGCTCGTACTCCTTCCCTGGATTGCCGAGACCGACGATCACTTTCATCGGGCCCGGGTCTCCTGTGTTCTGGCGTGCAAAAAGACGAGCGAGCGCGCGGAGCATAGCGAAGAGCCTTACGCCTCTTCGCCGCCCTCCTCCTCGCCTTCCTTCGGCTTGCGGATGAGCTCCGGCTCAACGGCTGCCTCGGGGACCACTGCAACACCAGCAGCCGGCGTCTCCGCCGCGCGTGGCGCCGACACCGTACACACGGTCGCGTCCCCCTCGTCCAGCACGTCGACGCCCGCTGGAATGTTCAGCTCGCGAACGTGAATCGAGTGCCCGATCGCGAGCGGCGTGACATCGACGTCGACGTGATTCGGAATGCTCGCTGGATCGACGTGAATGCGCAGCTCGTGCATGACCTGATCGAGAATGCCGCCCTCGCGTACGCCCTCGGCCGAGCCAGTGAAAACGAGCGGGATGCTCACCGTCACTTTCTCGCCCGCGACCAGCTCCTGGAAATCGACGTGCAGGATTGACCGCTTTACGGGGTGGCGCTGGATCTCACGGATGAGCGTGCGCGCCGATCGGCCATCGATCGAAAGCTCGATCACTGTGCTCGCGGCGGCGACTCGCTCGAGCAGCTTCTCGAGGTCACGCGTGTTGATCGCCAGTGACTGCGGCTGCCGGCTGTGGCCGTAGATGATCGCCGGTACCTGTCCGCTCTGCCGCAGTTTCCGCGCGACGCCGGTGCCGCGGTCGCTTCGGACGTTGGCATTGAGATTTGCTGTTGCCATTGCTGAATTACCAAAGTTTAAAACCGACTCGTCAAGCAGCGATCGGCTGATGAACGGCTGCTACTCTCGGAAGGCTGCATCCTTCCTACCATACCGGGCCGCGCACGAGTCACCGCGGCGAACATCAGCGTTGTTGGTTGTTGGTGGCTGGTTGTTGGTCGTTAGTGGCTGGTTCTTGGTCGTTGGCGGCTGGTTGTTGGTTGTTGATGCAGTTCGCCAACCACCATTCACCAACCACCATTCACCAACCACCAACCACCATTCACCATTCACCACCATCAAAACTAATCGAACAAGCTACTCACCGACTGCTCGCTGTGCGTGAAGCGGATCGCCTTCGACAACAGTTCCCCGACTGAAAGCACGCGTAACGTCGAAAAGCATCGCTCCGGTGGGATCGCAATCGTATCGGTGACCGCGACCTCCGCGATCGCCGACTCGCATAAGCGCTTGGTGGCCGGGCCCGACAAAAGCGCGTGCGTCGCGCAACAATAAATGTCGCGCGCGCCGAGGTTCTTGAGCGCGCTCGACGCCTCGGACACTGTGCCCGCGGTGTCGATCATGTCGTCGACGAGAATGCAATCCATTCCCTCGACTTCACCGACGACGTTCACCACCTCCGACACGTTCGGGGCGGGACGCCGCTTGTCGATAATCGCAAGCGACGCATTGAGCCGCTTCGCGAACCCGCGCGCCATCTTCGCCGAACCCACGTCGGGGGCGACGACGACGGGATTCGTGAGCTGCTTGCGACGATAGTGATTCACGAACACCGGCATCGCATACAGATGGTCGACGGGGATGTCGAAGAAGCCCTGTAGCTGGTGCTGGTGAAAATCGACTCCGAGGACGCGATCCGCGCCCGCGGAGACGATCATGTTCGCCAACAACTTTGCGCCGATCGGTACCCGTGGTTGATCCTTACGGTCCTGTCGGGCGTAGCCGTAGTACGGCATGACGCAGGTGATGCGCGCCGCCGAGGCGCGTCGTGCGGCGTCGATCAGAAGCAGCAGCTCGAGAACGTTCTCGGCCGGCGGGTTCGTCGGCTGGACGATGAACACGTCGAGCCCGCGCACGTTCTCGTCGATGCGGACGGAAATCTCGCCGTCGGCAAACCGCCCAAGGCTCACTCGGCCGACATCGACGCCGAGGTGATCGGCGATAGTCTCGGTGAGCGCGCGATTGGCCGAGCCAGACAGCAGCTTCAGGCCGTGACTAGGTACTGCGAGTCCGTCCATTGACGCAGTGTACGTGGCAGTGAGGAGCGAGCGTCAGCGAGCAGCGAATTGCCCCGCGTGGATTCGAACCACGATTCTGCGGTCCAAAGCCGCATGTCCTGCCATTGGACGACGGGGCAGACTTGTCCTGAGAAGCGCCAGCGACGAAGGACGTCCGGAGCAGTTGAAATAAACCGATGGCAGAAGCTGGGTCAAATACTTTGACCGCTCGCGCGATCGAAGTAATGCACCCTCGCCGGATCGATCGTGAGCGAGAGCCGATCTCCCGGCCGTGCAAGCGCCTGGGGCGCCGCACGCGCCGTGACGTCCTGCCCGCCCACACGCAGATAGAGAAGAACCTCGTTGCCCAACGGCTCACTCGCGTCCACGACCGCCTGGATCGCCGATCTGGAGCTCGCGGACGAGGCTACGCGCAAGTCTTCAGGGCGGATGCCGGCGACGAGTCGCTCCGGTGTCATTGCCGCCAACCGCTCGGTTTGGCTGGGGGCGAGAGGAATCGAAAATGCCTCGTCGTCCGCGGCTACGAAACGCGGTGTTCCGTCGAACTCCGCCGCGCCGTCGAACAGGTTCATGGCAGGGCTTCCGATGAAGGTCGCGACAAAGAGAGTCTGCGGGTGATCGTAAAGCTCGAGCGGCGAGCCGATCTGCTCGACGCGTCCCTCGTTCATCACGACGATGCGGTCACCGAGCGTCATCGCCTCGACCTGGTCGTGCGTGACGTATACGACCGTCGCCTTGAGATCGCGCCGAATCCGCGCGATCTCGCGACGCATCTGCACGCGGAGCTTCGCGTCGAGATTCGAGAGTGGCTCGTCGAAGAGGAAAACGCGCGGCTGTCGCACGATCGCGCGTCCGATCGCAACGCGTTGCCTTTGTCCACCCGACAGTTGCCGGGGACGACGGTCGAGGACGGCGGTAATGCCGAGGATATTCGCGGCTTCGCGAACGCGAGTCTCGATCTCGGGGCGCGGCAGTTTCCGCAGATGCAGCGCGAACGCCATGTTCTCATACACCGACATGTGCGGATACAGCGCGTAGCTCTGAAAGACCATCGCGATGTCGCGCTCGTTGGGCGGCACGTCGTTGACGACGCGTCCACCGATGGTGAGCTGACCGTCCGTGAGCGATTCCAGTCCGGCGATGATGCGCAGTGTCGTGCTCTTGCCCGAACCGGATGGCCCCACGAGGACGACGAACTCGCCATCTTCGACGACGAGGTCGACACCGTGCACGGCGACGAAGCCGTTTTCGTATACCTTTCTCACTCCCGTGAGCGTTACCCGGGCCATCGGCTCCTCTCGATGAGGCAGATGCTTTGACGATTCGTTTTCCAGATGGCTTTCTGTGGGGAGCGGCGACGTCGGCGTATCAGATCGAAGGGTCGCCGCTGGCCGATGGGGCTGGCCCGAGTATCTGGCACCGCTTTTCGCACAGCGCCGGTCGCACCGCCAATGGCGAGACCGGCGACGTGGCGTGCGACCACTACAATCGTTATGCAGACGACGTCGAGCTGATGCGAAAGCTCGGCCTGAACGCATATCGCTTCAGCATCTCCTGGGGTCGCGTGCTGCCCGAGGGACGAGGGCGCGTCAACTCCGCGGGCATCGGATTCTACGATCGCCTCGTCGACGAGCTCCTCGCGGCGGGCATCGCGCCTAACGTCACACTGTATCACTGGGATCTGCCCGCCGCGCTGGACGACCGCGGCGGTTGGCTCAATCCCGACATCGCTCAGTGGTTCGCCGAATACGCGCGCGTCGTGTTCGATACGCTGGACGACCGCGTGGGAATGTGGGCGACGCTGAACGAGCCCTGGGTCGTCACCGATGGCGGCTACCTGCGTGGCGCCCTCGCACCGGGGCACAGCAATCTCTACGAGGTACCGATCGCGACGCACAATCTGCTGCGCGCGCATGCCGCGGCCGTGGAAGCATACCGCGCGAGCGGGACGCACCGCATCGGCATCGTCGTCAACCTCGAGCCGAAGTACGTGGCGTCGGAGAGGGAAGAGGATCACGCGGCGACGCGTCGCGCCGACGCGTACATGAATCGGCAATATCTCGATCCGCTTTTTCGCGGCGGCTACCCTAACGAGTTGCGCGAGATCTTCGGCGAGGCGTGGCCGGATCATCCGGCCGCGGAGCTCGAGCATCTCCAGCAGCCGCTCGATTTCGTCGGCGTGAACTACTACACGCGGAGCGTCACGCGAAACGATCCCACTGCGTGGCCGGTGCGCGCGGGACGAGTCGATCAACCACGGCACGCGTACACGGCGACGAATTGGGAGGTCTACGCCGATGGCCTCATGGATACGCTCAAATGGGTGACCGAGCGGTACGGCCGCATGCCGTTGTACGTCACCGAGAATGGCGCTGCGTTCTATGATCCGCCGCAGGCGATCGACGGTCGCGTCGAGGACCCACTCCGCGTCGCGTACTACCGGTCGCACCTTCGCGCTGCTCACGAAGCACTCTGCCAGGGCGTCGATCTGCGCGGATACTATGCCTGGTCGCTGCTCGACAACTACGAGTGGAGCCTCGGCTACTCGAAGCGTTTCGGAATCGTGCACGTCGATTACGCGACGCAGCAACGAACGCCGAAGGCCAGCGCGCGGTTCTATTCCGAGGTGATCAGGACGCATGGGGGCGCGCTCGACGCCTGACAGGGCTGCTCATTCCTTCACACTCCCCATCATGATGCCGGCCACGTAATAGCGTTGCAGAATCAGAAACGCCAATAGCACCGGCAAGACCGTCACCACCGATCCGGCCATCATGAGTTCCGTGTCTTGCACGTGCTCACCCGAGAGCGCTGCGAGCGCGACGGGCAACGTGAATCGCCGATCGTCGCTGAGGATGATCAACGGCCACATGAAGTCGTTCCACGTCGCGAGGAAGGTCCAGATCGCGAGCGTCGCGAGAATCGGCGTGATCACCGGCAGCACCACCGATCGGTAGATCCGCAACTCACTCGCGCCGTCGACGCGCGCGGCGTCGAGCAGATCCTCCGGAATGGCAAGCGCATACTGGCGGATGAGGAAGATTCCGAAGATGCTCGCCATGCCCGGAATGATCACGCCCCAGTACGTGTTCACGAGGTGCAGTGATTTCATCAGGAGGAACAGCGGGAGCATCGAGACCTGCACCGGAATTACGAGGCCCAATGCCAGGCCACGAAAGAGTCGATCGCGGCCTTTGAAACGCAGTTTCGCGAGTGCATATCCGGCGAGTGAGTTCACGGCGAGCGAGAGCACGGTCACGACGATCGACACGAAAGTGCTGTTGGCGAGATAGCGGCCGAGGCTGAGCCGACTGAAGAGCGTTCGATAGTGATCTAGAGTCGGAGCGTGCGGCAGGAAGTGCGGCGGGTACGAGTTGGCCTCACCGGTCGCCATGAACGAGGCGGAAATCATCCACAACGTCGGTAGGAGCGCGACAATGGCGCCGCCGATGAGCAAGCCATACAGCAGTCCTCTTGCGAGTACTGCCGCGCCGGGGCTCCGAGCGACGACCGGCTTGGCGGCCGTGGTCATCGTCAGGCGCGCTCCCGTTGGAGGCGCATCTGAAGCAGCGTCCAGATCAGTATGATGGCAAATAGCACGAACGCGATCGCTGCCGCGACGCCCATCCGCCACCACCGAAACCCCTCTTCGTACATGAAGAGGACGAGACTCGTCGTTGCCCTGAGCGGGCCGCCGCCGGTCATGACGTATGGCTCCGCGAAGAGCTGGAAGTAGCCGATCATCGTGACGACGCCGACGAAGAGGAACGTCGGCGCGAGCTGCGGGATGGTCACGTGCCGGAAGCGCCGGAGCGCACCCGCGCCATCGATACGCGCCGCTTCGTACAGCTCTTCGGGGATGCTTTGGAGGCCGGCGATGAAGATGAGCATGTTATAGCCAAAGTTCTTCCAGATGGCCATCACAATGATCGCCGGCATCGCCCAGCGCGGATCGCCGAGCCAGTCGATCGGCCCGATGCCGACGTGGGCGAGCAGGTAGTTGAGCAAACCGTACCGCGGGTGGTAGAGATACCGCCACACCACGGCGATGGCGACGAGCGTCGTCACGAATGGCGTGAAGTAGACCGTGCGAAACACACCACGCAGCCGCACGGCGCGGGCGTTCACGAGCAGCGCAGCACCTAACGACACGGCGACCGTGAGCGGGCCGCCGACGAGCGCGAAGTAGAAGGTGTTCTTGACCGCGGTCCAGAACGTTGGATTGTGAATCAGGTTCGCGTAATTGCCGAGGCCAACGAAGCGGGCGAGCGACGCGTTCCCGAGCGCGTAGATATCAAAGTCGGTGACGCTCAGGAGGAGCGACGCGGCAACCGGGAGAAAGAAGAAGAGACCGATGAGAACGAGTGCCGGCGCAAGGAAGTACCAGGCGGCACGCGCCTGGGCGCCTTCCGGCCCTCGCTTCACCGTGCCGCCTCGCGGGCGACGGCCTTGGCTTCGTGCGCGAGAATCCAGCGACGCTTCTCGAGGATCTGGTCCACGTCGCGGTCGAGCGACGCCAGCGCCCGTTGCGGCGGCACGTGGCCGCGAATCACCGACTCCGATGCCTCGATCAACTTGCTCGAGATGATCTCGACCTCGGCGACTTTCGGAATCGGGCGCACGCGCTGGAGCTGGGTGTAAAACGCGCGGAAATGCTCGTCGCCACTGAGCGAGCTATCGCGCCAGGCGGCGATGCTCGCGGGGAGGTCGCCCGTTAGGCGCGAGAACCGAAGCTGCTGTTCCGGTCGAGCGAGATATTCGACGAGCTTCCACGCCGCCTCCTTGTGCGGCGACGCGTGGAAAATGACGATGCTCGATCCGCCGGCGAGGGACACACCGGAGGCATCGCCAGTTGGGCCGGGCAGGGGAGCGGTACCCCAGGCGTGCTGAAGCTCCGCGGGCAGTCGTTTACGCATCTCGCCGACGTTCCACGGTCCCGTGATCCACATCGCGAACATTCCGCGCGAGAATTCCTGATAGACATTCGCGACGTCGTTCGTCCCGGCCACCGGAGCGAGATGGTCGCGAAACAGGCTCAGGTAAAAATCAAAGGCCCGAGCGAAGGCGCTGTCGCTGAAGGCGCCATATCGCCCTCCGTCCTTGAGAATCGGCGACCCAGCTTGGAGGCCGAGGACCATCGGCTGCGCCCATTCATTCGTGGGGAGAAAGATTGCATAACGAGTCAGTCCCTGTTGTCGCTTCACCGCCTCCATCGCCGAGCGCCATCCCGCCCATGTGTCAGGAATCGAGGGGTAGCCCGCCTTTGCGAGGAGATCCTTGCGATAGAAGATGACGCGCGTGTCGACGTACCATGGAATCCCGAATGTCGTATCGTCGATGACGTTCGTGTCCCAGATTCCGCGGAAGAAGGCATCGGGCCTAACGACGTTCGATCGCGCGATGTAGCTCTCGAGAGGCTCCAGAGCGTGAATCGCCTGAAACTCGGGCACCCACGTGTTCCCGAGCTGTGCGACGTCCGGCGTCGCTTCGCCGACGAACGACGTGAGCAACTTCTCGTGCGCCGCGGACCACGGCATGGTCTGGACGCGCACGTGGACGCCGGGATTCTCCCGCTCGAACTCCGGCATCATCCGGGCGACGACTTCGCCTTCGGCGCCCATCGCCCAGAAGCGAAGGGTGATGCTGTTGTCGGGAACCGTGCGACAGGCCCCCGCCAACACCAACATCGCACAAACCGACAAACGCCGACGGAACACGGACAAACATGGCACGCCGTCACTCCAGCGCGGGCCGTGGACGCCGGTCAACGCCAATGCTGTGCCTTCGCCGCCGCGCGTTCGCGCGCCGCAAGTCGGCGTTTCCTCGGCGCCGCACTTTGGGGTCCGTCCTGGCGGCCCAGTTTTCGCCGGCCAGTATCTTAACGCGGGCGTGATGCGCAAGCACTTACTCCTTGAGATGCAGCACCCGCGCGTTCGTGAACGTAATACTCCGAAGGTAACTCACGATGTCCGCGAGCGTCCGGATTTGACGTTCCTGGCGCTCCTTCACGCGAGTAGCGGGTCTGGGGGGTGGATGGTGGGTGGTGGAGTCACGGTGATCGTGCGCGAAGGACTGTGCGTGATTCGCCGAGTACGGTGCTCATGAAGCGAGGCAAATGAGGTGTTGCACTCAGGTCTGCGGGTGTAAGGCTCCGAACGGTTCGTGTGCGACAGGGGAAGACGCGTGGAGCGATGGGGACTGGTCGTGCCTATCTGGGAAAGCCGCCGAGTGGCGGGAGAGTGCGAAGTGGTTGGTGAGGCGTCGTGAGTGGCGGTAGCAGTGACGGTGGTACCTCACCAGGGTCTGGTCGTGGACACTCGAAGGCCGGAGCGTTGCAATGATGTGCACAGCGTGGTGCGCTGGGCAAGAGGCGTGTTCTCGCAGGAGCCGGGGCTGACGGAAGGGACGGGACACGTTGTCGCGCGAGGACGCTGCCTGTCGGAGTGTGTTGGCGCGGTGATGCGGTGGGTGCGCGGCCGCGCGCGTAAGAGTCCGCGTGTGATCGCTGGTACTCGGCGCGTGCCGGCCCGCGACCGCTGCGTGAAGAGCCGAGCTTCGCGATGAGATGTCACACGCTCGCGAGGCATGCCGCCGTCGGCCATCTGAAAGAGCCACCCCTCGAGATGTTAATCCTCGTTCGCTGCGTGCTTGTCGAGTATAAGGAAAGGCTAACTCTAAACGCCCTCGTGATAGTGGAAGAGCACGCGACTCGAGTCTATCCCCGCCCAGTCATAATAGATGCCGTCGTTGCCTAAGTACGCGTTACGTCCGAGCAATTGCGAGCCATCGAACGGCTTCTATGAGACCGCGTGGCGATTGTCCGCGGCACGATTGCCAAAAGTCGGCGACGGACGTAAAAAGTGGGCGTTCGCGTGGTGATTGTGCCGCGCCGAGCAATGAAAGTCTCCCGCAAACTTCTGTAAAATCGAAGATCCCGACGGAAATCGGCTGTCGTCTCGGCGAAGTGGCGCACATGTCGATGGATGTCGCGCCTGAATCGGTGTATGTCAGCGCGTGCCAAGCGCAAAAGGACGAGACAGTCAGTTTTGTGCGATTCCCGGTGCTGAATGTAAATGAGCTTTCGCTCACTGACGTCGGCCGTTAGCGAACGCTGGGTTGTGTGCTCACGCTTCGGGGAATTACTGGAGCCAGGCGCCTGTGAATCCGGCCCGCTGGAGCCCGCGTCTGATATAGGGACTCTGCCTCATCAGTCTCCAGATCAAGCCGGTCCGATAATTCTCGATCATGCCGACGATCGGGCCCTGGTCGATCCCGAGGTAGTCGGTGTCGAACCAGCCGACGCCGTTCACGACGCGACCCTGCTGCACGCGCACGCTCGCGTTGTCGTACGTGGGATTGAATGCGTCGAGAAATCCGTATTGGCCGAATAGCGGATCGCCATATTTGGCGCGCATTGCCTTGAGGGCCGGCACGACAATCTCTGGCGCGAAGGCGATCGAGCCGGCGGCGGCGGTCGGTGCGATGGTGCCGTCGTCGCGAATATCGTTGGCGGCCGCGCCACGCGCGTTGTAGGTGTGGAATTGCCGCGTGACGCCGGCGACGACCATCGTCGTATCGAGAGGTCCATCCGAGGCCGTGAGTCCCCAAATGTCGGCGCCGTAGTCGCGAAACTTCGACGGATTGTCGATCGCATACGCGCGCTGCGACAGCGTCGCGCGACGCGAGTTCTCGAAGTAGTCGATATTTCGGGCGCGCATATACGCGTCCTGAATGCCGCGGAAGTCGATGAACAGTTGTGAATACTGGTGGCCAAAGAGCGGCGCGAAGTTGACGTGCGCCTGGCCGTAGAACGTGTTCCATTGGTACGTCGACGTCCACTGATTCCACGCCGTCGAATCGATCGGATGCGTCGGTGAGCCTAACGCGAGGACATAGAGGAGCATTGCCTCGTTGAACCCGCGCCAATCGGCCGCGATAAAATTGGACTCCGGGTGCCACCCCATGCTGACGAGTGGTGCGTTAGGCGACGCCCACGTCCAGTCGACGCGCGAATAGATGGAATCGGCGAGGGCGCGAATGGCCGTCTCGTCGGAATCGCTGCCAGTGAAATATTCGCGACAAACCAAGATACCGCCTAACAACAGAGCCGTGTCGATGGTGGAAAGCTCGACCTGTTGGAAGCGCAGACCGGTGTTCATGTCGAGAAAGTGATAGTAGAAGCCTTTGTAGCCGGTGACGCCGGTGGCTGCCGGTCCCTGCGGTGCTTGATAGAGGAAGGTGAGCGTTGTGCGGACGCGCGCGCGGGCGTCGGCGCGCGAGACGTAGCCGCGCTCGACGCCGATCGGGTATGCCGTTAGGCCGAACCCGATCGCCGCGACCGACGAGAAGGATTGCGTCGGCCAGCGATCGGGAATGAGTCCGTTCGTGGGGTTCGTGGTTTCCCAGAACCAACTGAAGGTTCGGTTCTCGAGCGTGTCGAGGAAGGGATCGGCGCGGAAGTCGGGCGCGGGGCCAGCAATCGCCGTCGTGCCCCGGCTATTGCAGCCGGGAAGGAGAGCGATCACGGCCAGGAGAGCGATGCAGCCGGCTCGCGCGCAGCTCGGCAGTGGCGAGGTTCCTGTCACGCAACGGGGATTGAGGCCGGACCACTGCACGTGGTGCAGATGCTGCGCCAGCAGATACTGCCTAACGGCAGGGCGGTGGGTTGCGCCCACCGCCCGATCGTCGTTTCTACCAGTTCACCTCCAGGCCGAGCTGGTACCGCCGAGGGTCGTTGAGCGTGCAGTCCGCCGTACCAAACGCCGGATTGTTTTTCACGACGCCACCGGGGTTGATGAGAGGGGAACCCGTTTCGTAGCAACCGAGGTTCGCTCGGTTGAACACGTTGAACAGATCGAACGTGACGCCGTACGAGAGGCGCTGCTGTCCGAGGTTGGGGAAATCCTTTCGGAAGCGGACGTCGACATTCTGATACGGGAACGTTCCCGGGACAGTGAAGCCACCACGTACATATGGATTGAGG